>JAYRVV010000097.1:0-2662 GCA_041918415.1 Bdellovibrionota bacterium
AGTTTCAATGCACCAATTGTCACAAAACACCGCCTTATCCTGTGGGCACGGACATGACCAATTTGGCTCCTCCGTTTACGTTGACCCCTGATCGATTAAGGTATGAGTGGGTCTTGGATTGGATCATGTCGCCTCAGGAACTGTTGCCTGGCACGCGCATGCCTGGATTTTTCTTTTATGAAGGCAAACCCTTGTACGACGGAGCCCAACAAAGGGCTCAGGCCGTACGTGATTACTTGTACATTCACTTCAAATAGTTTTTACGGCAACCATACGAGGACAGACCTTTTTTGCAACGACGGGGACAGACCCTTTTTGTAATTGATTCAGCCACTTAATTTTGTAATACTTCTAAAGAAAGCAGTAGCAGCTCAATTTTAGGAAGCAAAATTAAGAGTGCTAGCCAAAAAGATTCTTCATTTTGATTTTTTTAAAAAATATGTAATTTTTTTTGCAAATTTCTGTGAAAATTCAGTTTAAATTGATTTTTAAAAAATGAGCATAAATTCCTATTTGTATTAAGAATAAATAACGAATTACCAAAAATATATTGGTAATTTAATTTGGGGGAGAGGCTTTTTGCTTGATTTCAATATACCTTGCAATCATGTTTGCTCTTCTTAATTCTTGCCACAAATGACTTCCAAAGCCAAACTGTCTAAACTCTTTTTTGATCAACCCATCTCTTTTTAAATATCTAGCAAAGAGCATGCGATACCTTTTTTGTCGTAATTGCATTGTATCTCCCAGATTCATGTACCATTGAGGAAAAACCAAGACTTTTTCGTTAAACCAAGGAGGTTTAATTCCAAATGCGTACAACATATGTGTAGACCAAATGTAATCTTTTGCATCCTTTTTAATTCCGGCCCTCAGAGGGTTAGCGTGAATGTAAAAAACCACCAACATTTCGTGCTCATCATCTTGAATTTGAATAACATTCGGTCGATCTTGTGCGATTTTACCGCATCTTTTGTGTTTGCGATTAAAGTACATTGCGTACCGTCCATGATGTTTTTGCATAAGTTTACTAAATTCATTTCGATTGTTAAGTGTGTACACTTCATGCACATGATTGGACATTATACATAAAGCGTGAAGTTGGTTGATTTTAAGCTTTAACTGCTCCTCAATGAGTAATTCTAAATATTTATTTTTCTCTGAGTCTGATTTTAAATTCCATTCCCTGTTGTGCCCTCTCCATATTTTATGAACTTGGAACCCCTCTTCAATTGTTATGTATCTTGGCAATCTCGGCATGCTGTATTTGAATGCAAAATGCTTGCCAAAGCACCAACGCTTTTTATTTCAAATACTTAGTTGGTTTTTGAAAGTCAAACCGTTTGAAAATCATACCCTTTAGTAAAAACCATTCGATTTTTAAACGCACGGGGTCTGTCCCCGTTTTTTTCTTCTTACGATTTTAATAAACGGCCTCGGGCCACTTGATACGTCACAAAGGCCAAAGCACCATAAACCAAAAATCCAACTAAATCACTTTGAGAAAACGAAAAGACTTTTGACAAATCCATTCGTCTCACAAATTCTTCTGAAGCGCCTGCAAGAATAGCCAAAATAATACCCGCATTTGCGCCCCCCGCAATCAAACCCGACGAAAATAAAACGCCCGGCGATGAATCCGACTCTTTTTCATTTTTGACTTTAGATTTTTGCTCCACTATATAACGGATCAATCCACCAACAGCCAACGGTGCACTTGTCGAAATGGGCAAGTAAACTCCAACAGCAAATACCAGCGAAGGAACCCCACACAACTCCATCATCAATGTGATGAAGACGCCCAACAAAACCAAACCCCAAGGAAGCTGACCGCTTAAAATGCCGTCGATGATCAATGACATCAAACGCGCCTTGGGTGCATCAAATTTTGGCACTGAAATCGCCTCAGTTTGACCTGGTTGAAGATCCCGCTTTGTGATCACGCCATTGATACCTGGATCAACCAGATATTTAATCGCTCCATTGTCGTCCACCAAGTATTTGCCAGGTAAAACCAAATAATTTCCCACTTCATCTTTGGGTGCGTTTTGATTTGTAAAAAAAGCGACGTTGTATTCACTGCTGTCATATTTACTTTCAATGCCAAACAGTTTTTCACGTCCTGAAAAGTATTCACTTGAAACAACGTAATCATTGCTTTGCTTTGCAAACACCGTGGCTGAATTATTAAATATTTGAATAAAATAACCGATGACCAAAGCTGAGGTCATTGCACCAAACAAAATGCCTATTTGTTGATGTTTGGGCGTGGCACCAACCAAAAAGCCTGTTTTTAAATCCTGCGAAGTCGTACCGCCGTTACTGGAAGCGATGCAAACCACGGCCGCAATCATCAAGGCCGCAATCCGCTCCGTTGAGGATGTCTTACCAAGCGCCACAAAAATCAGACAGGTCAGTAAAAGCGTGGCAACGGTCATGCCAGAAATAGGATTATTGGAAGACCCAATTTCGCCGGTTAGTCGACTTGAAACCGTGACAAACAAAAAACCAAAGAAAATAATTAAAACAGCACTCAATAGATTTAAATGCAGCGAAGGGGTCAACACCAAAGCCAATATCAACAGAAGCGACCCAAACACAACCACCGACATGGATAAATCTTGATCGGTTCGTTCAATTGAACTTGCTTTGCCTTTTTGAC
>JAYRVV010000098.1:0-14754 GCA_041918415.1 Bdellovibrionota bacterium
CGTGCGAAAAACAGGCGTGTTGAGCTTAAATGGCTTGACTAAAAAGAGTCTTGAAAAATCAAAAAGGCCCTCGAACGAGGGCCTTTTTTTTATATTTTTGTTTAATTAATGGATGGTGACAGAAACCAGAGACTGAACTTTGCTTTTGAGATCTTCGGCCTTGAATGGTTTGACCATGAAAGCATCAATGCCCACATCGTTGATGGCGCTTAAAAAAGAGGGCACATCAGAATACGCGGAAACGATCATTTTGTATGAGTCCTTTGCGCCTTGAGTTCTGGCTTGACAGAGAAATTCTGTTCCACTCATTTCAGGCATGCGTTGATCGGAAATGATTAAATCAGGCTTTCTTTTTGAAATTAAACTTAAAGCATCCTTGGCATTGGTGAACTCTAAAACTTCATAGTCTTTTCTTAGGATGCGTCCAAGCAATTGAACGTTTTCTAAAACATCATCAAGCACAACGATCAGAGGTTTTCGTTGCTCATTGTTTTGATTTTGTCCGGTTAAAAGATTTAAAACTTGATTTTGAGTGTTTGCATCCGAGCGACGAAATCGTTCCATTAAGGCGAGCTCAGTTTCCATGCCTTCAGGGGCAATCAACACATGAACAGGTATGGCCAGGTTGCTCGAAATTTTATTGAGCATCTCCCTTGAATAGTTTCCCTTGAAAAAGTGATAAAGCGCCACGCGACTGACACCTATTTCACGTGCCAATTTCGAAACAGATTTTTTATGCCTTTTTAAGGCTTCACGAACTCTTTTTTCAATTGAATTGGCCATGTACACCTCTTAAACCTTCTGATTCTAACACAAGCAAACAAAATGTCATACTGGCTTTTATAGCAGTTTTTTTTCCTTGCATGCAACAAATGGAGCTATGCTAATTAAGTTAAATGATAACAAGAGCTTATCTTGATTTGTGATTTGGGTTGAGAAAATTTGGATTTGTCGGGCCAAATCTTAAAAAATTTGGACAAGATCAGTAAAATTGCGTACTTAAGTGAGCCATGGACATCAATGAAATGGTGCGTTTAGTTCACTCAACCGCTAGAGAGAAGGGTTGGTACGATCGAGAGCGAACAAGTCTTGAAGTACACATGCTGATGGTGTCTGAATTGGCCGAGGCCACTGAGCAGGCTCGTAAGGACATGCCACCTTTGTACGTCGTGAGGGACAAGGACATCTGTCAGGACGTGCAAAAATTTGAGGCACATGAAAAGCCAGAAGGTGAGGCTGTGGAGTTGGCTGATGCCATCATACGAATCGCCGACTATTTTGGGTATCGGGGTTGGGATCTTCAAAAAGTTTTACAAATGAAAATGGAATTTAATAAAAACCGTCCATACCGGCACGGTCATAAAAAATACTAGGAGAGAAAATGAAAAAAATAAGCATGTTGGCACTGTTTTTGGTTTTTTGTCTAAACGTTGCAATGGCACAGATTAAACCGGGTGCGTTTGAATTGGGTGCTTATGCGGGCTACACGTTGTTGGATGATTTTGGAGGCAATTTACCAAAAGACAATTTACTTTACGGTGCTCGCGTTGGTGTGTTCATGACCGACAAAGTGAGTTTTGAGCCTTCTTTTCAAAGAACATACACAGATACGGAGCGCTTGGTTGGCAGCAATGATAATGCCGTGTTTCAGTCTTTGCGATTTAATCTTTTATACAACATGTTTGCTCAGTCCAGAGTAAATCCATTCATCACCGGTGGTTTGGGTTGGCTAAAATCTGACATTGACAATTCAATCGAATCCAACGATTTGGACGTAAACGCAGGACTTGGCTTAAGGGTGTTTTTAAGCTCCGCCTTGGCGGTGCGTTTGGATGCGCGTTATGTGTATGCAGAAGTACAATCGCTCAGGCAGCACAACTATGAGGGAGCTTTGGGTCTCAGTTACTTGTTTGGTGGACAAGCACCTAAAGACAGCGATGGCGACGGCGTGAAGGATCGAAAAGATGCTTGCCCAAATACAGCAAGTGGAGCTTTGGTTGATGTGAAGGGTTGTCCGGGAGATGACGACCAAGACGGTGTTTTCAATGGCATTGATCAGTGTTCTGGCACAGCCAAAGGCATGCCGATCGATCAAAAAGGTTGTCCGTTGGACACCGACGGTGATCAAGTGCCGGATGGCTTGGATGCATGTCCAAACACGATCAAAAACGCCAAAGTGGATGCCAAGGGCTGCCCCTTGGACAAAGACATGGACGGCGTGTCCAACGAAGTGGATGAATGTCCAAACAGTCCATTGGGTTTAAAAGTTAACGAAAAAGGATGTGCATTGGACAGCGACGGCGATGCCATCACGGACAACTTAGATCAATGTCCTGACACTGCTTTGGGTGTTAAGGTGGATGAAAAAGGATGTCCATTGGTCACCAAATCTCGTGGTGTTTTGCAAGGTGTGACTTTTGTTTCGGGAAGCGCAGAGTTGGCCTTGGATTCCAGAACCATTCTCGATGATGTTGCCAAAGACCTTAACGAATTTGAAAACGTTAAAGTTGAGGTTCAGGGGCACACCGACAGTGTTGGATCTGTGGCCATCAACACGGCCTTGTCTCAAAAGCGTGCGGAAGCTGTGAGAGAATATCTCATTTTAAAAGGCGTGAATGCAACGAGGATTGAAGCCAAAGGCTATGGTCCATCGATGCCGATTACAGAAAACAAGACAAAAACAGGCCGTGCGAAAAACAGGCGTGTTGAGCTTAAATGGCTTGATTAAGTAGTCAGGCCTGAAAAAGAACCATCTGCTTCGATCAAAAAAAAGGGGGCTTTTGGGCCCCCTTTTTATTTCAAAATACCGTGTGAATATAAAATAAAAGCCAAATAAAACGCTTGCTCTTTGATTTGATTGTACCTTCCAGAAGGACCAGCATGACCACTGTCCAAATCGGTTTTAAGCAAGGCAGGGTTTTTGGATGTGCTTAGGGACTGAATTTTTTTGATCCACTTGGCTGGCTCCCAAAAACCCACGCGAGGATCATTGATTCCGGCTGTGGCCAATATCCAAGGGTAGGGCTTGGCGGCAACGTTTTCATAGGGAGAATAAGATAAAATGGTTTTTGCATCCTCTTGTATCTTTGGATTTCCCCATTCCTCAAATTCTGTGATGGTCAAGGGCAGGCTTTCATCCAGCATGGTGTTGTAAACATCAACAAATGGAACCAAAGCCACAACGGAGCGAAAAAGTTCTGGCTCCATGTTGGTGACCGCGCCCATCAAAAGACCTCCGGCGCTGCCTCCCATGATGGATATTTTGTTTTCTAAAACTTTCTTGGTTTGAACAAAATGTTTGGCTACAGAGATGAAATCCTTGAATGAGTTCATTTTGTTGTGAAGCTTGCCCATCTCATACCATGTGCGCCCTTTTTCGCCTCCCCCTCGAATGTGTGCCGTGGCCACAGCAAAGCCGCGATCCAAAAGTGAAAAATGGCTGCGATGAAAATAGGGTTCTGAGGAGATTTCATAGGCACCGTAGCCTTTGATCAGTATGGCCTGGGTTTTGATGTTTCTGGGTTCAAGCAGGGTGACAGGGATTTTTTCTTGATCGTGACCTGAAACTTCAAAAAAACTCAAGATGTATTGATTGGGATCAAATCCGGATGGAATGCGATCTTGCTTAACAACAGTTTGATCAAGTGATTGCAAATTGATTTGAATGATGGAATCTGGAGTGATGGGAGATTCGTAATTGATCAACAGCATGTTTGAGTCATAAACTTCATTGTGAGAAGGATTTAAATAATAAGCCGCTTCGTCAAAATGAATGCATGTTCTTGTGTGGTCGTTGAAACGATAAACATCCAATTGAGTTAAACCACGCTCTCTGTAGAAGATGGCCATGTGATTTTTAAAAACTTCAATGTGATCGAATCGTTGACTTAAGTGAGGTGCAATGAGATCAAGCAAGCGGCTTACGTCAGATTTTGGACAGGTTGAGATTTTAAAATGCTTTGCTCCATTGAAATTGTTTAGAATGATCCAATTATCTTGATGAGATTCAATGTCGTAAATGAGGTTTTCCTCTCTTAAAAACAAGGGCGCCAAGGCATGGTCTTTTTGATTAAGATTGAGGGCATAAACTTCGCTTGAATTTTTGCTTTTTGATTTTATCAAAAGGTAATTTTTGTCTTTGCTTTGATCTAAGGACAAATGAAACATTGGGTCTTTTTCTTCATAAAGCAGAACATCTTGGTTTTGCTTGGCGTTTAAGTCATGACGATAAACTTGATAGGGTCTGTGTGTTTGATCCATTTTCATGTAGTAAATGGATTGTTGGTCTAAGCTAAAAACAAAATGTGCATCTATTTGTTTCAAGGGTGTTTGAATGGTTTCAAAGGTTTTAATATTTTTTAAAAAAAGGCTGTAGTATTCATCGCCTTTATGATCCATGGTGTAGGCCAAAATATTTTCATCGGGACTGATGCGGTATTGTCCAAGATGAGTGTAAGGCTGCTGTTTGGTCAATTGGTTAATGTCTAGAATCAATTGGGCGTTTTGACCGTCGACATCATCACATCGAAATATAAGCTCGTGGTCCATGCCTTTGATGGTTTGGTGATAATAAAAATAACTTTTATCCTGATGGGGATAACTTTGATCGTTTTGTTGAATTTTGTTTAAGATTTCATGGAAGATGGTTTCTTGTAATTTTAAAGTGGGTTTTAAAAACTCATCGGTTATTGCATTTTGTTCTTTTAAAAAAGATAAAGTTTCTTCGGATTTGGTTTTTAACCATGCAAGAGGGTCGTTCATATGGTTTCAAGTGATCCCATTAAAAATGCGCAAAACAAAATGGGCAATGCCTGTGTTTGGGTTAAGTTAAAATGCTTTAAGTATTGCATGTAAGGTTGTGGGTTATTAAAAAAAGATAAGGCGACGGCCAATGGTTTAGGGACGTCATCCATGCGTGATGAACTTTGTGTGGTTTTTAATTTGGTTTCAGGGCTTAATCCCATCCAAGCCTTGATGAGAATAGGGTCGTACCATCTTTCAAATGATTGCATCAGCAAATCGAGCAACTTGATGTTGTCATTGATGGGCAGACCATGTTTTTGTAAATTATATAAAATTTTAAATTCACCTTCGAAGTGCGTGAGGGCGTTAGAAATCTTTTCTTCTTGGTGTGAGACCCACCATATCCAAAGTGTGTCGGCATCCATTTTTTTCTGATTGAGCAAAGTGGTTCGAAATTGGAGGTCACTTTGGTTCTTGAATTTTTCATCTTCGATCCACTTGGAGATGTCTTCTTGCAAAACACCTTTGCGGTACAAAAACATCAAAAACTTATCGGTCAAGAGGCTTGATTCAACAAAGAAGGGTTGGCCATCTTGGATAAATATTTTTTTTAAGGATTCAGAAGTAAAAATTTCGATCATGCAATTTGACTTTTTATTGTAGTGATCGATGAGAATTTCTGACAATAAAAAATCTTTGAGCAAACCTTTGTTTGGCGTTTGGTTGGGTCTGGGTCTGGATATGAAAAATTGGTAGAGGTTTAATTTGGACAAGTAGTCTTTAAGTAAAACGATGGATCTTGGGGTTAAATCCAAAAACTGAAGTCCAACGCCTGGCGGTTTGCCCATGGCCTGGGATTCGTTTTCAGAAAGTGTGTGGGCGACCTTGGCCTCTATCTCAAGGGGTGTTGAAACGTCGGGCAGTTCTAAGCGGATAAAAACCATTTGACCCTTTTTAAGCAATGCACTGGTGGCCAGGTACATACCGCCTTTGCTTAAGTCCTCACAGTATTCAGATACAAACTCAAGGCCTGATTTGTATTGAACACGATGCTTGGCGGTGTTTCTTGTCTCCTGCCTTTTGTTAAGCAGGTCATCTTGCTCATCGAGTTTCTCAAGGTATCTTAAATATTCCTTTCTTGGAGCAATCAAGTCAACCCCGATGCCTCTGGCATCATCATTTGAAAAATTGGTGTAAATGCCAGATCTTGACCAAACCACGCGGCCCATCATTTTAAGCTCTTTGAAGGTGTCGACATCCATGGCCAGTTCAACGATTTGGCCAACCTGAGGCAACGTGTCACACTGAATGAAAAGGCCAGTTTTTGAAAAATTCAGAACGATGCCGTTTCTTGTGCTGCCAAAAAAATCAAAAACAACGGGAAATTTATTATCAAACCTTCGATTTCGACGTTTGAATGAATAGGGATTTCGTTTGCTCACGGAGCAAAAAATACCATTGATTTGAATAACATACAATTTCAATTTAAGGGGACAGACCCCCATTTGCTTACAGACCCCATTTGCTTACAGTGGGATTGTTTCCGTTATGGCAATGTTTGTTTCACCATGCTGCATTAAATTATATATTGACATGTCGCAATATAATGTGTTAAGAGCCGCTGATGGTTAAACGATACAATCAAAATTTATTTATATGTCTGTTGGCTTTTGGATTTTTGTTGCTACACAAACCGAGTTTTGCACAAACATATGGCGTCGGACAAAGCACTAAGAAAAATCAATACCATGAGGAGTCTAAATTACTCACAAATATTGGCATTGCCTATTGTGACATTCTCATGGAAGTTTTTAAACAAAATCCAAATGTTTTTATCAAAGATGAGGCCGAATTCATTTTAAATCGCAAAAAACTTATTCGTGAATACAAAAAATTAGTGTGGAGCACTCTGAAATTTCTCAAATATCAAGAATCAAAAAAAGAATATTTGTTAAAGGAAAATCTTGAATATTTTGGAATGTTCATCGAGCGTGCGGGGCGTTTATGGTATCAAATGACAAAAAAAAGGGACATGCCAGATTATGATTTACCCGAAATATTTAATTCAAAGGAAAGTATATTTAATTTTGTGATCAGTGACATAGAAAATATATTGAAAGAATACCCTGAGTTTTTATCTGTGCTGGATTTTTTAAAAAAGACTTTGGGTTTTGCACTTCATTGCCCTTATGATTCTGAAGTAACTTTTTACACACATAGAATGTATGAAGACATCATGATTGTTGTTTCCAATTCGATCGACGGAAACGAAAAGTCTGATGGAAAGCTTTATGATGAAAAAATAGAACAGATTAAAAGCAATGTTTATTTAATCACTCAAGCTGTTGCAAATCGTAGTCCAGAACTTGTCAAAGACGAATATTTAAGCGAATTTAATCTCATGATGATTAAAGCCTTATTAGACTCATTAAGTGAAAACTCAGAGATTAAAAAAGGCAAAGATCAGGAAGGTTTAATTCCCCTTATGGACGCGCTGATCAGTGCTGCCATAAAAAGCTCAAAAGATGAAAATGTTAAACGTTACTTAGAAATGTTTGTGCGCAGTTCTCTAAAACAATTCAAACCTAAGCTTCCAACAGAGAAAATGTAAATTTTAAAACGTTTTTTCGTAATCAAAAGGGATGGGTCACATGTAAGGGTTTTCGCCCGCATCGTGATCGGTGATGTCGATGACTTCAAGAATTTCTGGTGCCACCTCTTTGATCTTCACTTCAATGCCTTGTCTAAGTGTGGCCTGTGAGCTGGCACAACCCTGACATCCACCCGAAAACTTAACAAAGGCGCGGGGTGTTTTGACTTCAACAAGTTCGACAAAGCCCCCGTGCGAAGCCAGCATGGGGTTTAAATCTTCTTCAAACACTATCTGGATGCGCTCTTCAATTGATTTAGAAAAATCAATTTGAGGTTTGTTGGGATTATCAACTTTAAATCCAGCACCCGAAATCGCATCGGCCCAGTCGACCCTGGCACCTTTGAGTTTTTCAAAACTATCTTCATCCATAGCGACGGTAAGATCATCAATGTTTAAAACTTTGTCTATGACGGTTACGTTTTTCTTTTCATCCAAAAAAAACTGATACGAGTATTCACCTGATTGTGCAGGTGGCACAAAAATGCGCAGCATCTGGCCGGCCGGCTCTTTTTGTTGCTTGATAAATTCTCTTATTTTTTCTTTGGCTTTTTCTGTTAGTTCCATGCTCATTTGGAATGTATACCAATTTTGTAAGAATTCACAAGGCCTAGATCAATGACTTTAAAAAACGACGATTAAAAAATGAAATGTTCGTCATTTTTATTTCTTTCGGGCAGATGGCTTCGCATTCGCCAGTGTTGGTGCAGGCTCCAAAGCCTTCTTGATCCATGGCACTTAGCATGTTTTGAACCCTATCTTTTGATTCAATCTTTCCTTGAGGAAAACTTTCTAAATGTTTAATTTTACTTGATACAAACAGCATGGCCGATGCGTTTTTGCATGTGGCCACACAGGCACCACAACCAATGCAGGCTGCTGCGTCAAAACCCTCTGAAGCGTCTTTTAAGCTTACAGGTATGCTGTTGGCCTCTGGGGCGCTACCAGTTTTTACGCTGACAAAACCACCTGATTGGATGATGCGATCAAAGCTTGAGCGATTGACCATTAAATCTCTAACAATGGGAAATGCCTTTGCACGAAAGGGCTCAATTACAATCGTGTCTCCGTCTTTAAATTGGCGCATATGCAATTGGCAGGTTGTAGTTGCTCTTTGTGGTCCATGAGGCAAGCCATTGATGGTGAGCGAGCACATGCCACAAATGCCTTCACGACAATCATGATCAAAGGCGATGGGCTCCTTGCCTTCTTTTTCAAGTCGATCGTTGACGACATCAAGCATTTCTAAAAAAGATGAATCTTGTGAAATGCCATCGGCTTCAATGTTTTGAAAATATCCTTTGGCGCTCGGGCCAGGCTGACGCCAAACTTTCAAATGAAAATTCATTTGTAACTCCTTTGGGAGGGTTTGACATGTTCAAACTGCAATTCTTCTTTATGCAACTGGGGTGATTGGTCATGCCCTTTATATTCCCATGCAGCAACATAAGCGAATTGATCATCGATGCGCTTGGCCTCTCCATCTTCAGTTTGACTTTCAACCCTAAAATGTCCACCACAAGATTCTTTACGTTCCAAAGCGTCGTGTAACATGAGTGATGCGAATTCCAAAAAGTCAGCCACACGGCCCGCTTTTTCAAGACTTTGGTTGACACGATCAGGACTACCCAGCACCGTGACGTTTCGATAAAATTCATCTCTAAGCTCAGGTACTTTTTTCAAAGCTTCTTTTAAACCTTCTTCGCTTCGGCTCATGCCGCATTCATCCCACATGATTTTGCCAAGCTGTCTGTGAAAGTCATCCACCGTTTTTTTACCCCTCACGTTGAGCAGTTTTCGAATACGAAGATGGTTTTCTTCCAATGCTTGCTTAAACGCGCTGTGGTTTTCATCCACTTTAGCAAGCTTCTTTGAAGCGATGTAATTGCCAAGTGTGTAGGGGATGATGAAATATCCATCGGACAAACCTTGCATCAAGGCGCTTGCGCCCAAACGATTGGCACCATGATCTGAAAAATTTGCTTCACCCAAAACGAAAAGCCCTTCAACATTGCTCATCAATTCATAATCCACCCACAATCCGCCCATGGTGTAATGGGGTGCGGGGTAAATGCGCATGGGTGTTTGATAAGGGTTTTCGCCGGTTATTTTTTCATACATGTCAAAAAGATTGCTGTACCTTGCGCTGATGCTGCCAAGACCCAATCGTTTAATTGAATCTTTAAAATCAAGATAAACACCCAAGTTGGAGTGACCGACACCATATCCAGCATCACATCTTTCTTTGGCGGCTCTGGAGGCGACATCTCTTGGGACGAGGTTTCCAAAAGACGGGTAACGCTCTTCAAGATAATAATTTCGATCGTTCTCAGGAATGTCGGATGGTTTTCGCTTATCTCCCTTGTTTTTGGAAACCCAAATGCGGCCGTCGTTTCGAAGCGATTCACTCATCAATGTCAGTTTCGATTGATGCTCACCATGAACGGGAATACACGTTGGATGAATCTGTGTGAAACAGGGGTTGGCAAACAAGGCACCTTTTTTGTGTGCTCGCCACGTGGCCGTCACGTTGCATCCCATGGCGTTTGTGCTTAGATAATAGACCGTCGAATACCCACCGGTGGCCAATACAACGGCATCCGCACAGACAGGATATATTTTTCCACTGACAAGATCTCGAACGATGATACCCCTTGCGATGCCATCGACCAAAACCAAATCCAACATTTCGCTTCGAGTGAAAAGTTTAACCGTGCCTTCTTTGATTTGACGGCTCATGGATTGATACGCACCCAACAAAAGTTGCTGGCCGGTTTGTCCTCTAGCATAAAACGTCCGGGAAACCTGCGCACCGCCAAATGAGCGATTGTCCAAATAACCAGCGTAGTCTCTGGCAAAGGGCACACCTTGGGCCACGCATTGATCAATGATGTTGAGACTGTTTTGAGCGAGGCGATACACGTTGGCCTCACGAGCTCTGTAATCGCCACCCTTGACCGTATCATAGAATAAGCGAAACACGCTGTCGCCATCGTTTTGATAATTTTTGGCCGCGTTGATGCCACCTTGTGCGGCAATGGAATGTGCCCTGCGGGCACTGTCTTGAAAACAAAAGGCCGAAACCTGGTAGCCCAATTCACCCAAGGAAGCACAGGCTGATGCGCCGGCAAGTCCCGTACCCACAACGATCACGCTGTGTTTTCGCTTGTTGGCCGGGTTAACCAACTTGGCGTTGAATTTGTAGTTGTCCCATTTTTTTTCGATTGGGCCGGAAGGAATTTTAGAATTTAAAATCATGACACCCATCCCATTAAAATTGAAATTGGTACGGCGCTAAATCCTGCGCAGATAATTACAGCTAAAGCCGTGCCCAGTTTATTGATCACAGTGATGATTGAAGCGTTGGTTAAGCCCAGCGTTCGCGTGGCGCTTTGGATGCCATGGTGTAAGTGAAAAAACAAAGCAAACTGACCCAACACATAAACAAGGGAGATTGAAGGAACTTGAAAAGAATTTACAATGGACTGGTATAAATCTTTTTCATTGAGTAAGGGGCCATGGGCAACATGAAAAGTAAAATGCAAAAGGTGATACACAACATAAATAAAAATAAAAAGTCCTCCGTAAATCATCATTCGGGAGGCGGGCGAGGACACCAAGTTTTTCTTCACCAGGTAGTCTTGAGGTCTTGCCGCTCGATTGAGCCTGGTCAATGAAATGGTGGCCATCACATGCATCACAATGGCCTTGAGCATGACGATGCGGGTAATCCAAAGCAAAGCAGCATTGTCGTGTAAAAATTTTGCGTATTGATTGATTTTTGTAAGCGAAGGGCTGCTTGCCCTGCCAGCAAATATTTGTAAATTACCAAGCATGTGACCTAAAAGCCAAGCGACCATCAAAAGGCCCGTGAGGGCAACGATGATTTTTTTGCCAATGGTTGATTTAAAAAACATTTTAATTTTGCATGTCATGTGGCCATCGATTTCAAGCGGCCTTTTATTAAGCCAAAATCAAAAAAAAATAAAGTTTTATGCATCGGCAACAGATATGCCGCTTAGGTTTTGATCTTGGTGATCTTGGTCTTGACTGTAAATGTAGTGACAGCGTCGGCACCGGGCCTGGTAATGCTCACTGCCCCCTATGGCCACCAAATCATGTGAACCACTGACCCTTTGTGTTTTGTTGGCTGGGTTTGCGCAGACCACACAAATGGCCAGGTTTTTGGTGATGTACTCTGCGATGGCCAAAAGCTCAGGTATGGGCTCAAAGGGGTTACCCGCGAAGTCTTGATCCAAACCCGACACAATCACGCGTTTACCCTCATCGGCCAATTGCTGACAAACATAAACCAGTTCTTTTCCAAAAAACTGTGCTTCGTCAATGCCCACAACTTCAAAGCTTCTGGCTTTTTCCAGTATGTCTTTGGCATGGCCAACAGCAATGGCTTTGAGTTTTCTTTGATCATGGCTGACCACATGCTGTGATGAAAATCGATTGTCAATTTGAGGTTTGAACAACACAACTTTTTGCTTGGCGATGATGGCGCGGGTAATTCGGCGAATGAGTTCATCAGTTTTGCCTGAAAACATGCTCCCACAAATCACTTCGATCCAACCGGTGTTGTATGGGCTGTGCTTGATCATGATGCGTCTATACCCCAAACCACCAAACTTAGAAATAAATTAAGGGGCTGCACGAATAATTGACCATCTTCTTCGTTCTCGCGAACGAACCATCCTCATACCTATTAAAAGCGCACATCGATCATGATGGGATCGTGATCCGAACAACGGTGCTGACCCTTAGGTAAATCGTGAATCACTCGTGCATTTAGGCATTGAAGCTTTTTACCTGCAAACCAATCCAATTTAAATGAGCAAACACCATTGGATTTTTTTAATGACCAATCGACGTATTTAAAACACCACTTGGGTAGCCAATCTTCTAAACTTTTTCTGACAAAAGGGTCGTTAAAGTCATAGTGTAATGTGCATTCACCTGGAACATTCAATTCATCAAAGTAAAAACCATGTTGTTCAAGCATGTTAAACAAACCTTTTTCAAAGTACCTTTGAGGGTGAGGGTAGTGGTTTTGAATCATGTTGTTGATGCCCATGGCCACCCTTCGCCAAAAGCCTAAAATGGCGTGAACGGCCTTGTGTGCGTTGTAGGTGTTTGTGTTCCAATCGCCACCAATGATGGAGGGTTCGTTGATGGTTTTAAACGCTTTGAGCACTTCGAGCATTTGCCTTTGTCTTTGTAAGCGCGAACTGTGAGCGGCCAAATGAACAGGGCTGGCATGCAATAAACCCATGGGCGTAGAGATGCCGGCCACGATAGCGCTTTCTTGTCCAATTTGTCTCTCAGGACCTTTCATGTGATCTTTGGCGTTTGGTAAGTACGCGATGCTTGGCTTGCTTATTTCAAAGCGACTTAAGATGGCATGACCTTGCAAAGAAAAAGAGTTTTGCCCCTTGATGTTTTGTTCGGCGCCGTTACCTAAATCCAGGTTGATGTAGGCGGGTGAATAAAGTCCAAACATGTTTAGTTTTTCACAAAGCTCTTTGGCGACCATGCGGTTTTGGCTTCTGGCCATGCCAAAATCAACCTCGGTCAACAACAACACATCACTTCTCTTGAGTGCCTCGTGATTTAATAGGGCATCAACAATGCCATCAAAGGCCATGCCTCTTTCGATGTTCCAAGCTGTGATGGTGATGTGATCTTTATCAAATGCTTTGATTGTGTTTGGTTGATACATTTCGTGCGATCCAAACAAGGACGCAATTTGATTTTTACTTTTTTGATAATGGTCGAGGGCATTTAACTCTTTGCTTGAGCGGACATGTTGAGCACTGGCCACAAGCTCCTGAATAAAAGTTAACAATTCTCCCTTATGTTCAAACACAACAACCTCAACTTGTAACAATGGTTTTAGAAGGCCTTTGCCTATAATTGAACTGACGCAAAAACACAACTGAAAGAAAAGAGCTAAGTTGTTGAAATATAAATCAAATAACAAGTAACCATGATGCAATTATTTGTAACAAAAATTGCTATATATACAATATTAATTGTAAATAATTAATATTATGATATAAATAGTACTGACAAAAATTGTCATTATATGGAACCCCTCAGCACGCAAGAGAAATATAAAGGAAACACCGTAATCTTTGTTGATGACGAAATTGAGAATTTGGACAGTTTTCGATTCAATCTCGACGATACGTTTGAAATTAAGACCTATTTAAACCCACTGGATGCCTTAAAAAGCTGTCACGAACCGCACAATTACACCGTATTGCTGGTCGACCAGGTCATGCCACAAATGTCGGGCATTGAACTGGCCAAAGAAATGAAGGCTTTGGTACCATCTCTGACCTGCATCATGATCACAGGTAATGCCACCAAGCAGTTGGCGATTGATGCCATTAAAAATGGTTCGTTTTGGGATTTTTTAGAAAAGCCGGTGGATTTTGGTTCGGAAAAAATGAGAAAAACCCTGATGCAAGCCATATCGACAAGCTTGCTTGAGAAAACAAAAGTTGATTATCGAATGGGTACTTTGGAATTGTTGGCCAATTTAATTGACGACAAAGACGGACACACACACAGGCATTCAAGAAAAGTAACCCAGTGGGCGATGGATATTGGCAGATACATGAAGTTGTCCGAAAAAGAAATGTTGATGCTCAAAGAAGGGTCGATGATTCACGACATAGGTAAGATCAGCATTCCTGATGACATATTGAAAAAGCCGGGCAGATTAAGTCACCTGGAAAGAAAAATCATCATGACCCATGCAGCCAGGGGCGGCGATATTTTAGATCAAATTCCACAGCTCAAAGAATTGTCATCAATGGCCAGAGATCATCATGAAAGACCAGATGGTAAGGGCTATCCAAGAGGCTTAAAGGGAGATGAAATTCCGCTGCTTACATCGATCGTGGCCCTGGCTGATTTTTTTGAGGCGCTGAGTTCTCATAGACCCTACAAAGAGCCATGGGTGATGGAAGAAATTGTAAAAGAAATTGCCATCAATAAAAGCACGCAATTTCCAGAAAAAGTTGTTGACGCTTTGTTTGATGTTTTGGAAGAAAAAGGCCTGATGCCTAAAAAGACTAAAGACGTTTTAACCGGCACATAAAAAGGTTGTCATCGTTTTTTGAATCGATACAATCGGCGTGTGAGCCAGTATCCCGACAGATATTTGTTATTCATCGAGTATTTTAACAATAAAAAATACATGTCCGCGCAAACCACCTTGGATGAAATATGGGTACGTGACGAATCAAATAACAGGTCCTTCTTTGGAGGTTTAATACAAGTTTCGGTGGCCATGTTTCATTTGACCAATGCAAACCCCAAGGGTGCGCAAAAAATTTACATCAAAG
>JAYRVV010000099.1:0-3703 GCA_041918415.1 Bdellovibrionota bacterium
AATTGTAGAAGCCAGGGTGATGAAGGCAAACATGAATAAGGGTGCGGGTATTTTTTTGATCGTTTTTTTAGAAAAAGCAAACAAGCATAAACTAAATAAACCAATCAATGTGTCGGCTGGGTTGATGGTGTGAATGATGTTTGTGAGGCTAATCATCTTTTGAATCAAATAAGTACCCTTAACATCGCCGCTTAAACCAAAAAAATCTTTGATTTGTAATAGTGCAATCATGACAGCGATGGCGCTGTTAAAACCGGTGGTGACGGGATAAGGGATGAAAGAAATCCACTGCCCCAAACGAAACTGTCCCATTAAATAAAGCATGATGCCTGCAATTAAACCAACAAGCATTAAGCCTGTCATGCCATGGCTTTGTATGATGGGGGCAAGCACAACGACAAATGAAGAAGTCGGACCTGCAATTTGATATCTTGATCCCCCAAAGATGGGCACCACAAGGCCGGCAATCACCATGGTGTATAAACCGTGTTGAGGATCAGCACCAGATGCAATGGACAATGCCATACCCAAGGGAATGGCCATCAAGCCAACCATGAGACCAGCCAAGATATCCTTTTTGAGGTCGTTGAAGTTGTAGCCGCTTCGAAACGATTGCTTTAGTCCAAAAAACATTTTTTGAATATTAGTATAAATTCGCTAAAACCCCATGGTTTTATTAAGCTTGAACCTTGTCAAAAACAAAAAAAAGAGCCATAAGACGACTTTAAAATTCCATGCTAACGCACCACAATAAAACAAAGGCTTTGAATCATGTTGCATCACGATAAAAGCGATCATTCCAAAGCCAATTTTTTAACCACCTGTTTGGCAACCTTGGGTGTGGTTTACGGGGATATCGGAACGAGCCCTCTTTATGCCATTCGTGAATGTTTTCATTCGGATCATGCCATCACAATGAATGAAACCAATATTTTGGGTGTGTTGTCATGTATTTTTTGGGCTTTGATTGTAGTGATCACTGTTAAATATTTATTTTTTGTGATGAAGGCAGACAATCGAGGTGAGGGAGGAATTTTGGCCTTAATGTCTTTGGTCATTCCAAGAAGGCTTCGCGTGAGCAATTTAAGCAGTAAGATTTTGGTGGTGTTGGGGATTTTTGGCGCAACCTTGCTTTATGGCGATGGCGTGATCACGCCGGCCATTACAGTGCTCAGTGCTGTCGAAGGCCTTTCGGTGGCGACACATTTGTTTGATCCTTATGTGATTCCAATTGCCACGGTTATTTTGCTGGTCTTGTTTTACGTGCAAAAATTTGGGACCCATAAGGTTGGCATTGTGTTTGGGCCTGTTGTGATGGTTTGGTTTTTGGTTTTGGGCTTAATGGGTGTTCGCTGGATTTTGATTTTACCGAGTGTATTGAAGGCTTTAAACCCCATCTATGCCATGCAGTTTTTTCAATCCAATGGCTTTGAAGGTTTGAAAATTTTAAGCTCTGTGTTTTTGGTGGTTACTGGTGGTGAAGCGCTCTATGCCGACATGGGGCATTTTGGTCGATCTTCTATCAAAGTAACTTGGCTTAGTCTTGTATTGCCCTGTTTGGTGCTAACCTATTTTGGTCAGGGTGCTTTGTTATTGCTTGATCCATCGGCTGTACGAAACCCGTTTTATTTAAGCGCGCCACCTTGGGCTTTGTTTCCCTTGGTGATTTTGGCCACCGTGGCTTCAGTGGTGGCTTCCCAAGCGGTTATTTCAGGTGCTTTTTCTCTAACCTATCAAGCGGTGGCTTTGGGCTATTTGCCAAGGCTTAAAATTTTGCACACATCAAGCGGTGAAAAGGGGCAGGTGTATGTACCCATTGTGAATTTCTTTTTGGCGGCCTTAACGCTTTTTTTGGTCTTTGAATTTCGTACGTCCAGCAGTCTTGCGGGGGCTTACGGCATAGCGGTTTCAACCACCATGGTGATCACCACGCTGTTGGCCTTTGTGGTGGTGACCAGACTTTGGGGTTGGTCGTTACTGAAGGGGCTTGTGGTGTCGCTTTTCTTTTTATCGATCGACTTGGTTTTTTTTGGCGCCAACATCATGAAATTGTTTCATGGGGGATGGGTGCCTTTGATCTTGGCTTTGGGTTTATTTTACATCATGACTACGTGGCGAAAAGGGCGCGATGTGATGAGTGATGAGATCAATAAAAAAACCATTGGCATTGATGATTTTATTTCAGAGCTTGATTTGCGAACTGACATCAAAGAAGTTGAGGGTATGGCCGTTTACATGACTTCAAACTTAAAAAGAGTTCCTCAGTCGCTGTTGATGAATTTTATGTACAACAAGGTTCTTCACCAGACAGTGGTGATGGTGAGTGTATCTATTGAAGACGTGCCGCACCTTCCTTTTCATGAGCGTATTGAGTTTAAACACATCGATAAAAACATTTACACTGTAAGCTTAAGGTACGGATTTAAACAATCGCCCAACATACCCAGAGACTTGTCGCTTTTAAGTGAGGGTAGTTTTCAGTTTGACAAAGATAAGGCAATGTATTTTCTTGGAAGAGAATGGGTGTTGGCTTCCAAAGATCGATACAGTGGCATGGCGTATTGGCGTGAAAGACTTTTTGCTTGGATGATGAGAAATGCATCTAGGGCATCGGCTTATTTTAAGATTCCTTCAGAAAAAGTAATCGAGATAGGCAGCCAAGTTGAAATTTAAACATGGCCAAAGTTTATACTTATGAAAGGTTGATTCAGAAAGAAGACATTGACAGATTTGATCATGTCAACAATGCCGCTTATTTGAAAATTTATGAAGAAGCAAGATGGCATTTTATTGAGCATAATGGTTATGGCTTTGATGTGATCCAAGCGAAGGGTCTGGGACCTGTGGTGTTGGAAGTAAATTTAAAATTTAAAAAAGAAATCAAGCTTAACGAAAGCATTGTGGTGCATTCACAAACCCGGTTTTTTAAGGGTAAGGTTGGTCAAATGAATCAATGGATCACAAACAAAAACAATGAGCTTTGTTCAAGTGCCATTTTTACAATTGGCTTTTGGAATGTCGATGAGCGAAAACTCGTTACCGCAACAAGCGACTGGCTTTTGGCGATAGGGCTTTAGGTATGGCTTTATCGATCATTGCAGCCACACCTGACGATCTTTTAATGATTGAATATTTCATTCGTGAACTTGCAAAGTTTGAAAAATTAGAAAGTGAACTTCAACTTAATCAGGCTCAATTGAAAAAAACACTGTTTGGAAACACACCATTCGCGCATGTGTTAATAGCAAAACGCAATGAAACAGCTGTGGGGTTTGCGCTTTATTTTTTTAATTATTCCACCTTTTTAGCCAAGCCTGGCCTTTATTTGGAAGATTTGTTTGTTTTGCCAGAGCATCGAAGTCATGGTGTTGGATTAAAGCTCATGAAGAAATTGATGCAAGTGGCGCTTGAAAATGGTTGTGGTCGAATGGAATGGTCGGTGCTTGATTGGAATCAAAAGGCGATTGATTTTTACTCGCGTTTAAGTGCAAAGCCCATGAGCGATTGGACCATATTTCGCCTGGATGAGCAGGCTTTAATCAAGAACGTATATGGCTAAAAAACGAAGTCAAAAATCAAAAATCATTCTGGTTTTATCGGGATTTTTTTTATTTTTTGTTGCCCTTTTTTATTTCACCTTACCCAGTGTAGGCCTATTACATTCGCATTACCCTACACTGAGTGACAAAAGTGGCGTTAAAAC
>JAYRVV010000100.1:0-2049 GCA_041918415.1 Bdellovibrionota bacterium
AGCAATTCTCAAAACATGTATGGATGGCAAGACGACTACTCCCAATATGGTTGTATGTCAGTGTAACGGGCATTGTGGTTTATGTTTTGCTCTATCACGTGCAGTAAGCTTTAGATCTCAGTATAAATGCACACTCTTTGATTCGGTTATATTTCAAAGCCATCTCAATGTGTCTAAACCAACACTGAAATTATATTGCATTGAGTGCATAGGGTTGGTGTCCATCATGCGAAGAAATGATTAAATTGTTGATCTGACGCTCAATCAATATTAAACAACACACATGGCCTTTATAAAAACATTTTTTGTTCTGGGCGCTTGTTTGCTGGTGCTTGATGTGATTTGGTTAAAATTCGTTGCGTATTCATTTTTTCAAAAACATGTGGGGCAGTGGATGCGACCTGAGGGCGTAAAATTGCTGCCGGCATTTTTCGCCTATGTACTGATGGCTTTGGGTTTAACTGTGTTTGTGCTGCCTTTATGCAAAATGGATCAAAACGTAAAAAACGCGGCCTTTGGTTTTTTATTCGGACTGATCATGTATGGCGTTTTTGATTTGACCACCCATGCCATTTTTCCAACTTGGCCAGTCAATGTGTTGATTGTGGACATGATTTGGGGATCTTGTTTGTGTGCCATTTCAACCCTCATTGCCTTTAAACTTATTCAATGATTCATGAGTCTGGCACAAAAACTGTACCAACTTAAAAATCAGTACGACCCTGATTTTATTCAAACCGATCCTATCTATTTCGCACACCAATATCAAAATCCAAAAGATCAGGAAGTGATCGCTTTCATTGCCAGCATGATGGCCTTTGGCCATGTTCGCATGATCATGAATTCGCTTAACTGGGTTTTTAGAAAATTAGGACCAAGACCCTATGAAAAAATCATTCATCTAAAGAGCTTTGAAATTTTCAATGGATTTTGTCATCGATGGGTTGATGATGTGAGCCTAAAAGCCTTTTTCTATTCTTTGCAAAAGAGTCTTCTTAAGCACACAAGTTTACATGCATTTTATCTGGCTCAGTCTGGTTCGCATTTGCAAAAAATGACGTGCATGATGAAGGGTTTGCACGACGTTAAAGTTTTAAATAAAAAAGGTTATCGTTTTTTGCTTTCTTGGCCGGATAAATCAAATGCAAGCAAACGCCTCAACATGTTCCTTAGATGGATGGTCAGAAGCGAGTACCCAGATCTTGGTTTATGGACCAATGGCGTAAGCCCTGCGGATTTACTCATGCCCGTTGATACCCATATATTTAGACTAAGCACGCTTCTAGGTCTTTGCACACAAAAAAGCCCAAATCTTAAAGCCGTTCTTGAAATCACTGAAAATTTAAGAAAAATTAACCCAAAAGACCCTGTTGCGGCCGATTTTGCATTAACGCGCCTAGGTATACTAAAGCATTGTAGGTATATGTACGATGAACACATATGCTATAAATGTTTAATCAAGTTTCATTGTCTATTATATAAAAACAGAGAAAAACCCTGAACAGGTCAATCCCTCATATTTGATATAGAAAAATGGGGGTGTATAAGATTTTAAAACGGCCGTTTAAAACCGGGGTTTGTCCCTTATATATTTAAAATTCGCATTGACAAAGATAACGCATAAGGTTAATACACTCAATGTGGCAGTGCTGTCTCATAAGGTTACAAAGCTGTCGCGAGTGTAAAATATAAGTTTAATGATTACAATAACTTAAGTATAAAAAAACATGGCACGACGCTTGCTTAAAGATTCAAGTAAGTGAAAAAGGAGCTAATATGAAAAGCACATTTTAAGCAACATTGGCCTTTGTAAGCCTTCTATGCTTATCGTGTGGGGATAACCAAGGCTTAAGAATTGTGACCAACAATCAAGAAGTTGAGTCGAGAATTCAAGAAATACGCTGTGATGCTGGATATGCAGAAGGTTATGGTGGTGGCAATAACCCTTATATAAATTCTTCACCTTTGACATGTATGATGAGGTTTTCAACCACTGGATTTATTTCGGATTCGATCGTTTTTTCTATTCCCGATGTTCAAAGCATTTAT
>JAYRVV010000101.1:0-6007 GCA_041918415.1 Bdellovibrionota bacterium
ACCCCCACAGACCTTGTGATGATGTTTTTTAATTGATGACTTTTGGCTTCATTTTTGGTGATCAAACCGCTTTTGAGCTGTTCGTGAACCAAGGAATGGTCCTCCGTCATTTGTAAGATTTCTCCTTCACGGATGCAATAAGCTCGACTGTCGCCCACGTGGGCAATGTAGGCTTTCTCATTCATAAAAAACATCACCGTCGCCGTTGTGCCCATACCTCGAAGCTTAGGCTCTTCGTTGGCTTTTTGTGCGATCATGTTTCCGGCGCGTGTGATGGCATCCCTTAGCTTTTCTTGTTTTGCAAAATCCGTTTGCTCTAAAGGTGCATCATAGTAGGCATTTTCGGGTACAGAAGAATCCAAACGATCCTGCCCTTTGACGATGGTCTCAACCGTGCTGACGGCAATTTTACTGGCAAATTCACCGCCCGCATGGCCACCCATGCCATCGGCAACCACGTAAAGCCTAAGATCATCGTTGACCAAAAAGCTATCTTCATTGCGTTGACGTTTTCTTCCAATGTCAGAAATACCGCACGATTTGACTTGCATGAACCTTACAAATCACAAAACAAGGTTTTAGTCACGTCAAAGTTGCGTGGATAAATTTTTATTTTTATTCAACAAAGTTTTGGCATGCATCAGCGCTGTTTCGCTCACCTCAATACCGTCAATCATTCTCGCAAGCTCTGCTTCACGTTGCTTGATGTTTAAAGATTCAATCTGAATTTGCGTACGATTGGATCTGATTTCCTTTTTGACTTTTAGATGTACGTCACCATAACAGGCCACTTGAGGTAAATGCGTGACACACAAGACCTGCTGTCCCTTGGCAAAATTTTTCAATGTTAAACCAATTTGCTCCGCTGTTTTTCCACCGACACCAATGTCAACTTCATCAAACAAATAAGACATTTGTTTTTCTTTGTTAGATTTAAGGCCAACGCTTTTGATACTTAAAAACACCCTTGACAATTCACCACCAGAAGCGATGGTTTTCAATGGCTTAAACCCTTCACCCACATTGGGAGAAAATTCAAACTCGACCACGTCCATACCGTTTGAGTTAAATCTTTCCTGTTCAAACTCAATGCCACCCTCTTGAAGGTCAGTGATCGACACCCTTAACCTTGCTTTTTGCATACCCAAACTTGCAAATTCCTTTGAAACATCTCTTTCAAATGCAAGGGCTGCTTTTTTTCTGTTTTCTTGAAGCGCCTTTGCGGCTTCTTTCATTTTTTGTCCACTTTGCTTTAATTCAACTTCAACTTTTTTCAAATCGATTTCAAATCCACCCTGTTCGCTCAATGAATGGGACAACTGATCCTTAAGTTCCATGGCTTTTTTCACAGAACCATGTTTACGAGAAATTTTTTGTAAAACCATGATTCGCTCGTTGAGGGCATCAATGTCCAAATCCATGTGATTTGACTGATTTTGCATGTTCAGCATTTTTTTTAAAACATCCAGAAGCTCTTCTTTGGCTTGTTGCCATCTTGGGATTAGGTCAGATTCATTTTCGTGCAACACTTTGGCCTGGCTTAGCTCTTTATCGATGCGATGTAAAATTGTGAACAAACCTTCATCCGATTCACACCATTCTTTAATGTTTTTAAACAACTGCGCTGTTTTTTCCAACATCGAGTGATTTTTCAATTGAGATTTAAGTTCATCTTCTTCATGTTCGTTGATTAATTTTGCTTGCTCCAATTCTGAAAGTAAAAATTCATAAAAGGATCTGTTCTGAAAAAAACGGTCATTGTCTGATCGCATTTTTTGAAACGCTTCCAGTTTGTTTTGATAGGCTTTAAGTTCTGTTTGATAAGTTTGAATCAACGCCATATTTTGTATAAACACATCCAACAACAACATGTGGTTTTTTACAGACAACAACCTTGAAAAAGCATGCTGTGAGGAAATGTCCAACCAATGAACCGATAATTCTTGCAAACCAGAAACTGTAAACGAAACCGTGTTGAGCCATGCCTTACTTTTTGAATCGTTTGAAATTGTACGGCGAATCAACAATTCACCTTCGTTGTGTTCAATGTCATGCTCTTTTAAAAAACGATCCAGGGCTCCATTGGGTACAACCTCAATCAAACCTTCAACGCTGGCCTTTTCACTGCCTTCACGCACCATGGATGAATCTGCTTTAAAACCCGCCAGCAAAGAAATGGCTTCAACCAAAATGGATTTTCCGGCTCCGGTTTCACCGGTTAAGATGTTTAAGCCAGGACCAAATTGTACTTCCAATGACTGTGCAATGGCTAAATTTTCAATTTTAAGAAACCTGAGCATGGTCACTTTTGCTCTAACATGTTTGACATAAAGTTTAAAGCTTTGACGAATGGGTTTAAAGCATCTACAACATCGTCATGATCAGTGTTTTGGGAGCTGGCAGTTGGGGTACGGCTTTGGCTCAGGCGAGTGCTTTGTCAGGGCATGCAGTTCACTTGTGGGTCAAGGATGATTCATTGTTGCATGACATTCAAAGCCAAAAAATCAACATCCGATATCATCCTGAAATATTATTATCCAACAACATCATTGCTAAGGCATCACTTAGCGAAACGGTCCGAAACAGCTCCATCATCATCTTGGCCGTCCCATCCCATGCTTACCGAGATGTATTGATTCAGATCAAACCGTTCATCAACCATGACACCATCATCGTTTCAACAGCCAAAGGTATAGAATCACAAACACTCATGCTGATGCACGAAGTGCATCAAAGCATCTTGGGTCAAACATTTGCAAGCAAGCAATACGCCGTTTTGTCAGGCCCCAGTTTTGCGCACGATTTGATCAGAAATTTACCAACGGCCGTTTCTCTGGCCTCGCACAAACCAAGCGTTGCCAAAACCATTCAGGACCTATTGCACAGCAAGCATTTTCATTTATTTTATCAAAACGATGTCGTCGGGGTTGAACTGGCAGGCGCATTAAAAAATGTGATCGCCATAGCAGCAGGTGCTTGCGATGGATTTGGATTTGGAGCCAGTGCACGCTCGGCACTCATCACCCGCGGATTTTGGGAAATCATATCGATTGGAAAAGCGAAGGGTGCAAATCCCATGACATTCATGGGCTTGAGTGGTTTGGGTGATCTCATTTTAACCGCATCCACCGACCTGTCACGCAATCGACGTGTGGGATTAAAACTGTCACAGGGCTTGTCCATCAAAGATGTCATACGTGAGATTGGACAAGTGGCTGAGGGCATTCGCACAGCAAAATCTGCCTATCAACTGGCCAAAAGCCTTAATGTATCTTGCCCCATCATCGAAGCGGTTTACCAAACACTGAATGAAGGCAAAAACCCGCACGACGCCATCGAAGACTTGTTGGATCAAACCGACCTTAAAGAAATTTCTGTATAAATGAAAAAGGCGCCCTTGATGGACGCCTTTTTCCAGCCCTATTACTTTTGGGCAATGTTTTAGTACATGTCTCCCATGCCACCCATGCCACCGGCACCAGGTGCACCCATTGGAGCTGATTTTTTCTCTTCAGGTTTTTCAGCAACCAAGGCTTCAGTGGTCAACAAAAGTGAAGCCACAGAAGCGGCATTTTGTAATGCCAATCGGCTCACTTTGGTTGGATCAATGATGCCCATTTTGATCATGTCGCCATACTCTTCGGTGTGTGCGTTGTAACCAAAATTGGTTTCTTTGCTGTTTTTGATTTTTTCAAGCACCAAAGATGCTTCAACTCCTGCATTGTTGGAGATCTGACGAAGGGGTTCTTCGATGGATCTTCTGACAATGTCAGCACCAAATTTTTCATCGCCATCAATTTTTAATGCATCGATCGCTTTGATACATCGGATGTAGGCCGTTCCACCACCTGGAACAATGCCTTCTTCGACAGCTGCTTTCGTTGCGTGCATGGCGTCTTCAACACGAGCTTTTTTCTCTTTCATCTCGGTTTCAGTTGCAGCACCAACATTGATCACAGCAACGCCGCCGACCAATTTGGCCAAACGCTCTTGAAGTTTTTCACGATCATAGTCTGATGTGGTATCCTCAATTTGAGCTTTGATTTGTTTGACTCGTCCATCGATGGCGCTTCTTGCACCGACACCATCAACAATGGTTGTGTTTTCTTTATCGATGACAATACGCTTTGCACGTCCCAAATCATTGAGCGTGATGCTTTCCAATTTAATGCCCAACTCTTCAGAAATGCATTTTCCACCGGTCAACACGGCAATGTCTTCAAGCATGGCTTTACGACGATCACCAAAACCAGGAGCCTTCACGGCTGCACCTTTGAGACGTCCTTGCAACTTGTTCACCACCAAAACAGCCAATGCTTCGCCTTCGACTTCTTCAGCAATGATCAAGAAAGGTTTTCCTGATTGTGCAATTTTTTCCAAGACCGGAAGGACTTCCTTCACTGAGGAAATTTTCTTCTCGTGAATCAAAATGTATGGATCTTCCAACACACATTCCATTCTTTCAGCATCGGTGACGAAGTAAGGTGAAAGATAACCGCGATCAAATTGCATACCTTCGACGATGTCGAGGCTGGTTTCCATTGATTTGGCTTCTTCAACGGTGATCACACCTTCTTTACCCACTTTGTCCATGGCTTGTGCAATGATGTCACCTATGAGCTTGTCTCCGTTGGCTGACACGGTACCGACTTGAGCAATCTCGGTGTTTTCTGAAATCTTTTTCGAGATTTTCTTTAATTCACCAACAACCGCTTCAACGGCTTTGTCAATACCTCGTTTAAGATCCATGGGATTTGCACCAGCAGAAACCATTTTGGTTCCTTGTTGAAAAATGGCTTGGGCCAAAACAGTGGCTGTGGTTGTTCCATCACCGGCACTGTCTGAGGTTTTGGAAGCAACTTCCTTCACCATTTGTGCGCCCATGTTTTCAAATTTATCTTCAACTTCGATTTCTTTAGCAACCGTTACACCGTCTTTGGTGATGGTGGGGCTACCAAATGTTTTTTCCAAAACCACGTTTCGACCTCTAGGTCCCAAGGTCACTTTCACGGCATTGGCCAAGGTACTAACACCCTTAAGAATAGACTTTCTAGCCTCTTCTCCAAACGAAATAATTTTTGCAGACATGTTTACTCCTTCTTGATTATTCTATGATGCCTAGGATTTCATCTTCACCGAATATGAGATGTTCCTCGCCATCAATTTTGATTTCAGTTCCTGCGTATTTTGCAAACAAAATACGATCACCTTTTTTCACAGACATGGTTTGGATTTTACCGTCATCCAAAACTTTTCCGCTTCCCACTGCAACCACTTCACCTTCCATGGGTTTTTCTTTGGCTGTGTCGGGAATGATGATTCCACCTTTGGATTTGGATTCTTCGTTAATTCGCTTGACCAATACGCGATCGTGCAAAGGTCTAATTTTCATGATGAACTCTCCTTTACTTTTTGAGTTTTTGTTTCATTTTTAATTGGACTTGTTGCTGTTGGTGCTGCACTGGTCGTTGTCGGCTTGGATGAAGAACCATATCCATCTTTATACCAACCCCCACCTTTCAAACTGAAACCAGAAAGTGAAACAAGCTTTTTGACTTCAGCACTTTTGCATTTTGGGCATGGAGCATCGTTGGAGTCTAAAATACTTTTAAACTCCTCAAAGTGATTTTCACACTTTAAACACTCATACTCGTAAATGGGCATAACACCAATATTTTCAACAAGTTATCTTGGTCAAACCCGCTTTTGCAAAACGGGCCTTTAAAAAGACCGTGCGTAATTTAAACTTCATTGCGATTCTGTCAAGCCCTAATCGTTAAATATTTCAAATATCGTGGTCAAAACCCTCCAGCCACTATATATATGGACAGACTTTCATGTTTCAAATTAAGCAGCCCATTGGGCAAGACCCATACATGGAAATTTATGATGATTTGCTCGATCAAATTCAAGTTGATCAAGGGCAAACACTTACAATCACGGGCGAAGCAGGCGTGGGCAAAAGCGAACTCATTCATGCTTTTAAAAAACGCAGCACACAAAAAAA
>JAYRVV010000102.1:0-2111 GCA_041918415.1 Bdellovibrionota bacterium
GCAATTGAAGTTTACAATGATGGAGCAGAATTTGCGGCCATGAACATCAAATCCGCAATTGAAAATCTAGCTTGCATTTTGGGTAAAAATGAGCCAGGAGAAGATCTTTTAGACAGTATTTTTTCAAAATTTTGCATAGGAAAGTGAATGTTAAACTCTGAACATTTTTTTGATTTAAAAGACATTTGGTTTGCAAAGCTTTTAGAAGATCAAACACCCTGGTCGGTTTTGGCTCCAGGCCAAATTGAAAGATTTATTGAGAAAGTGATTTACCCAAATGCATCGAAATTTGAAAGGGTTGGGGCTTT
Source organism: Bdellovibrionota bacterium (assembly GCA_041918415.1). Classification (GTDB taxonomy): domain Bacteria; phylum Bdellovibrionota_G; class JALEGL01; order JALEGL01; family JALEGL01; genus JAYRVV01. The sequence continues at coordinate 309 of JAYRVV010000102.1, forward strand.
AGTGATGAAGGATCAACGAGTGGATGATGTTGAAATTCAGGCTGGAGCATACATTGTTGGAGATAATATTGAGTTTAAGCCCGGTGTGAAGATTGAAGCAGGCTCTTATGTAGCGGGGCCAAGCATTTTGGGAAAGAATACAATTGTGAGACATGGAGCGTACATAAGAGGTGGAGTTATTTCTGGAAAGGGAGTAATAATCGGACATACGACTGAATTAAAGAACACTTTAATGTTAAATGGGGCAAAAGCATCCCACTTTGCTTACATAGGCGACTCAATAGTAGGAAACAATGTCAATTTGGGAGCCGGTACAAAAGTATCAAATTTAAAAATAAATCATTCTGAGATCATTTTAAGAATCAATGGTCAAAGTGTAAAAAGTAATTTGAGAAAAATGGGAGCGATCATAGGTGATGGCACTGAAACTGGATGCAACAGCGTGCTAAATCCAGGAGTGTTGCTTGCGAAAAAATGCATGGTTTACCCATCAATCGCAATTAGAAATCAATATTACAAAGAAGGATCCATCATTAAATGATTTATGATGTTATTGTTATAGGTGCAGGCCACGCAGGTATCGAAGCAAGTTTAGCAGCAAGCAGGCTTGGCGCAAAGGTATGCCTTGTAACCAGTAACATGGATCGAATTGGACATATGTCATGCAACCCAGCCATTGGTGGCTTAGGTAAAGGACACATGGTAAGAGAAATTGATGCCATGGGCGGCCAAATGGCTAAAACCATAGATGACACAGGTATACAATTTAGAGTGTTAAACACTACAAAAGGTCCTGCAGTTAGAGCTTCAAGAGCTCAGGCAGATAAGATGCTTTATAACAAGCGCATGAAGGAAATCTGCGAAGGTACAGAATTGCTCCACGTGAAACAATCCATGGTTGAAGCATTGTTGGTAAAGGATAAGCAATGCATGGGTGTGATCACAGATTTGGGTGAAACGATTCATTCCGGTGCGGTCATTGTGACAAGTGGAACGTTTTTAAACGGATTGATTCACATAGGCTTATTCACACAAGATGCCGGAAGGCATGGAGATGCACCCTCAAAGGGTTTAAGTGCTTCACTTCTAAATCTTGGATTTCGTATGGGTAGGCTTAAGACTGGCACAGTCCCAAGATTAGATGAAAAATCCATTGATTTTAAATACCTTGAAGAACAGAAAGGAGACGATCCCATTCCTTTTTTCTCTTTTTTTCATAAACCAAGTGTTCAAAGGCAAGTATCATGTTTCATAACGTACACTAATGAAAAAACCCATGAAACCATTCGCAATCATTTGCATCAATCAGCCATGTACAGTGGGAATATTAAAGGCATTGGACCTAGATATTGTCCATCCATTGAAGATAAAATCGTTCGCTTCAAAGATAAGGAAAGACACCAAATATTTTTAGAACCAGAAGGTTTAGATACTAGAGAAATATATCCAAATGGTTTATCAAATTCACTTCCACTAAAGGTACAAGTTGAGTTTTTAAAAACGATTCCAGGTTTGCAAAACGTTGAGGTCATGCGACCGGGTTATGCCATTGAATATGATTATGTTGACCCAACCGAGTTGTATCCAAGCTTGGAAACAAAAAAGATAAATAATTTATTTCTAGCCGGACAAATCAATGGAACAACTGGATATGAAGAGGCTGCTGGACAGGGATTAATGGCTGGAATCAATGCGGTTTTAAAGCTCTCTAAGAAAGATCCACTTATCTTAAAGCGATCAGAATCTTATATTGGCGTAATGATTGATGATTTGGTGACAAAAGGAACAAAAGAACCTTATCGA
>JAYRVV010000103.1:0-5800 GCA_041918415.1 Bdellovibrionota bacterium
CCCGAATGGCCAAGGCATCTGACAACAGCATGGCGATGCGATCGATGCCCAAGGCGATACCGCCGTGCGGAGGGGTTCCATATTCCAAGGCATTTAGAAAAAACCCAAATTTTTCCGATGCTTCCTCTTTACTTAACTTTAGAAGCTCAAATATTTTAGATTGCAATGCCTGACTGTGAATACGGATGGATCCTCCACCCACTTCAAATCCATTCAGCACGATATCATAGGCCTGAGCACGAACATGACCCAGATCTTTGGATTGCATAACTTTCTCAGTATCACCTTGATGAGGACTGGTGAATGGATGATGAACAGAATTGTATCTTTGTTCTTTCTCATCGTATTCAAACAAAGGGAAATCATGAACCCATAAAAATGCATATTGCTTTTTCGCAGGAATGTTTAATTTTTCAACACAATATGTTTTGAGCAAACTTAACGCTGATCGTGCAATGGAAGTTTGATCAGCAACGATCAATGCCAAATCTTTGTTTTGCATATTCAGTGCGTTTTTTAATCCTTCCTGCTCAGTCTTGGATAAAAACTTTTCCACCGAACACGTAAGGGTGTTTTGATCATATTTTAACCAAACCAAACCCTTGGCACCAAAAGATTTAACTTTATCTGTCCATTGATCAATTTGATTGCGTGTCACCTGACTTTGTCCCTTAAGGGTAATGCCTCGAATTTCACCGCCTGAATCAATGACACTTGAAAACACTTTAAAAGACGTTTTGTAAAGCACAGAAGAAAGCTCAACCATTTCAATGGGCCAACGCATGTCGGGCTTGTCAGAGCCGTACTTCTCAATGGCTTCTTTGTAACTCATTTTTTCAAATTGTTTTGGCAAATCATAGCCTAAAACATCTTTAAAAATTTGAACAAACAAATTTTCAATTAAGTTCATGACCAAAGATTCAGTTGCAAAACTCATTTCAACATCCAATTGAGTGAACTCCGGTTGTCGATCAGCTCTTAAATCTTCATCACGAAAGCAACGTGCGATTTGATAATACCTATCAAAGCCACTGATCATTAATATTTGCTTAAACAGTTGAGGTGATTGAGGAAGCGCATAAAATTTTCCCGCGTACAACCGACTTGGCACCAAATAATCTCTTGCTCCTTCAGGCGTTGCTTTTGTTAGTATGGGTGTTTCAACATCCAAAAAATTGTTTTGGTCAAAATAACGTCGAATGCATGAGGTTAATTTGTGTCGAATGATAAAGTTCTTCTGTCTTTCAAATCGTCTTAAATCCAAATACCGATATTTCAATTGCAATTCTTCAGATGTATTGGCATCGCTCTCAATTGAAAACGGTGGTGTTTTAGCCACGGAATATATGGTTAAATTTTTCACATCGATTTCAATTTGCCCCGTTGGCAATTGAGCATTAACCATGCCTTGCGGCCTTAGACAAACTTTGCCAATCACACCCAGTACAAACTCCGAACGGATGGTTTGTGCCAAATCAAACAATTCTTTACCAATCTCCGGATGAAATACAATCTGGGTGATTCCATATCGATCCCTCAGATCTATAAAAATCACACCCCCATGATCTCTTCTTCGATGAACCCAACCTTGTAGAAACACTTCTTGATCTTTTTGTGTTTGCCTGATTTCACCGCAGGTGTGTGTGCGATACTCAAATTGCCCTAACATTCATCACTCCAATGTTTTTATTGTTTTTTCCAAGTCTTCAAAAAAAATGCTTTGCTGATCACCTGTTTTTAAATTTTTAAGCAAATATTGTTTTTTTAACAATTCTTGTGAACCTAAAATAAGTGCGTGGGTTGCATGTATTTGATCCGCGGTTTTCAATAAATTTTTAAGTTTATCTTTGCCAAACACACACTCAACTTCTAAAGGTTGCTCAATGCTTTTTACCCTGGTGTAATCTTTAAAACAATGTAAAGATTCTTCTTCACCCATCGGTAAAAAAACAATTTTTGGCTTGATTGGTTTTTTTATGTTTTTTGATACCAACAAAAGTCTCTCCAAACCCATGGCAAAACCAACCGATGGGATCGATTTGTCGCCAAGCTCAACGGAGAGCTGATCATATCGACCACCCCCGCCAATCACATTTTGCGCCCCTAGACCTAAAGCGCTTAATTCAAACACCGTCTCGCAGTAATAATCTAAACCTCGAACAATGTTGGGGTTGATGTTAAATGGAACCTTTATTTTCTCCAACGCCTTTAAAACCAATTCAAACTTTTGTTTGCTTACATCGCTCAGTGAATCCAATATGCTTGGAGCTTGTTTTAACAATATTTGTGTGTTCTCATTTTTAGAATCCAAAATTCTTAAGGGGTTTTTCTCAATTCTTAATTTTGAGTGCTCATCCAATTGATCGATGTTTGCTTGCAAAAACAAAACCAATTTGGACTTGTATGCTTGTCGACTTTGAACATCACCCAAACTGTTGACGTGCAATTGTAAATTCTCAATGCCCAATGAAAGTGCCAGCGAATACAGCAATTCTATCAGCAAAGCATCATCCAAAGCATGTGTGCTGTTTAAAACTTCTGCTCCCAATTGGTGAAACTGCCTCAATCTTCCTTTTTGGGGACGCTCGTAACGAAACATGGGCCCAAGGTAATAAAGCTTTTGACCAGTGCCTTGCTGGTCAAGATGATGCTCCAAAAACGCACGCATCACACCCGCTGTGCCTTCTGGCCGCAACGTTAAACTTTCGTTGTTTTTGTCCAAAAACGTGTACATTTCCTTCTCAACGATGTCTGTGGCCTCACCAACACCACGTTCAAAAAGTTTTGTGTACTCTAAATAGGGTGTGCGTATTTCTTTAAACCCAACCGATTGCAAATGGGTCTTTAACTTTTCCTCCATTGTGGACCAATCGGATGATTCTTTCGGCAATACATCTGGCATGCCTTTGATGTGTTTTATTTCATTCATGAATAGACACCTTAAAATGATGTTCAAACATTTTAATCAAAACCGGGTAAACTTCATCTAATTTCACATCTCTTTTTAATTCTTTGCTCATGCTTGTCATTTCAACCCCCGCAATCCCACAGGGCGTGATGTATAAAAAATGATCCATGTTTGGACAAACGTTTAGTGCCAAGCCATGTATGCAAACTTGTTTAGAGACATGAATACCAACCGAAGCGATTTTGCGATTTTCACACCATACGCCAATCAGCCCATCTTTCCTGGCCGCTTTAATGTCAAAGTGGGCCAAAACATCGATGATTGTTTTTTCCAGCAAGCAAACGAACTGTTTAACACCCAATTGCAGTTTTTTGAGGTGTACGATGGGGTACACAATCAATTGTCCCGGGCCATGGTAAGTGATTTTTCCGCCTCGATTGGTCAAAACAAGGTCAATACCTTCTTTTTCTAAAATGGACTGGCCAACCAGAAGATTGTCTCCTTTTTCAGCTCGACCCAGAGTGATTGTGGGTTTATGCGTTAAAATGATAAGCTTTTGACTTTCTTGAATGTCACTAAGGAGTTGCTGCCTTAATCGCTCCTGATGTTGCCAAACTTCATGGTATGGAGCATTATCAAATCGTAAAAGTTGCATGTGATTCATCATTAGCGCCGCGCACAATATACGTAAACTTTAAAAATGCCAAACATCACTTGACGAATCTTTAAAGTTTAATGAGAATGCGTCCATGATGAAAACAAGCTATTCCTTATTGATTGTTCTTTTATTAACCACCGGTCTTGCCATGGCTCAAAAACCAAAAGCCGATTGTCCCTTTGCTAAAGAAGGATCCTGCAAAATGGAAGGTAAAGCCAAGGAATGTTCGGCTTGTGAAGGTGGTCAAAAATCCTGTGATCAGTGTCCAAAATGTGAAAATTGTGACCATAAAGGTGTTTGTCCGCACTGTGGACAAAAAAACTGTGCTTCAAATTTAGCAAGCCAACTTGGATTGACTGAGGAGCAAAACAAGAAAGTTCAAGTACTGCACCAAGAACATCATAAAAAGCAAATTGAATTGAAAAAGGAAATGCACAAACTTCACAATGAACTTCAAGATCAAATCAAGGAAGAAAAACCCAACAAAAATAAAATATCTAAAATTTCAAAAAAGTTGGGTGAACTGAAGGCACAGATGATTGAAAACAAGACTTTGCACAAAATCGACATGAAAGCTCTATTAAATCCTGAGCAGGCTAAAAAATTCATGGAGATGCACGCCCCTGAGGAAGATAAAACTAAATAAATTGATTTAAAAATGTTTCAACATGACATTGGCGAATACCATGTCGATCAATGTGGTCTTTGTTTATTTCAAGGCTGATTTGGTAGGCCTCCACATCTGGAAACTTATTTTTTAAATAAATCAAATCTTTGGAACTTGGTTTTTGTGAGGTTTTGACTTCAACAAAATAGATGGGTTTGTTTTGTTTAAGCAATACAAAATCAACCTCTCTTCTTTCTCGGTCTCTAAAATATTTTAAATCCATAGTATAGCCTTGTGTGTCTTCAATGAAATGGCACCATTTTAACAAATGACAAGCCACAAGATTTTCAAGTTTGGCGCCATGGTCATGAACAACTGTCCAGTCATAATGATAGTGTTTTGCTTCTTTTTTCAGTGATCTTAATTTTGATGAACCAAATGGATATATTCTGAAAATGGCATATAAATTTTCCAAACATTGTAGCCATCGAGCAACACTTTCATGTGCAACAGACAAGTCCTCTCTAAGGGAATTCAAGGATAGGGGTGACCCAACACACTCGGGTAATCGAGAAACCAAAGCCTCTATCTTTGATACATCGTTAATTCTTTCAAGACTTAACAGATCTTCATTGATTAACCTGCTTCGATATTGTCTTGACCATTTGCGAACATCTTCTGGTGATGAATTAAAATACGGTTCTGGGAATCCACTTTTTTCTAAAAGATTGTTTAATGCATTTTTTTCATTTGAGAGTTCTTTCAATGACAAAGGGTGCAAGCGATACATGTTGTAACGTCCTTGAAGTGAATCGCCACCTTTATTATAAAAATCCAACCGTGCGCTTCCCGTAACCAATATGGATAATGTGTTTTTGCGTGTGTCATACAAACCTTTTAGCCAATTTCTAAATCGGTAGTACTTATGAATTTCATCAAACACAACCAAGCCCTTTTTGGCTGGAATAATGTTTTTAAGAATCATCTCTTTGTGTGGTTCGTAATCCCAATTAAAATATCTCTCTTCTATATGCACACTTGTCAGTAACATTTGCGCCAATGTGGTTTTTCCAGATTGTCTTGGTCCACATACAAAAACCATTTTCTTTTTCAAATCGTCTTGAACGGCCTGATGAATGTATCGAATGATCACAATTCTTAAAATTTAACACACACCCAAAAAAATATGTAACTTTTTTTGGGTATACCCAAAATTTTACGATTTTCAAATTAACCAATTGATATTATTGAATAATAAACACGTACGCCTTCAAGCCATTGGTTTAGTTTTGAAGGTTTTCCACCTGTTCTAAATCAAGCAAGTTCTTTAGTTGGATGGTTTTTTTCCTGAAAGGGTATCAACTTTATCCATTATTTCTTTGTCAAGTTTGTCAATAAGCATCTCTCCCTTATGTCTGAAAAAAGTTTGAGCATACCATTCCATATTGTTTCGAAAATCTATGGCATAGAGATCAACTGGTTTTGATTTTAATAATATGTGTGGGTAATCATTTCGCAATTTATAAGCAACTTCATTAAACAAATTGCCACTTAAAACAACGATGGGTATAGAATAGTTTTTTTGAAGCCAGCTTAAAAATTGTATGCCGAGCAATTCGCACTTTTC
>JAYRVV010000104.1:0-3104 GCA_041918415.1 Bdellovibrionota bacterium
AGAGGAATAAACACTTTTTAAGTGTTGCATTCTCAAAACCTATATGTTTGGTTTTAACCGTGTTGTCCATACTCTCAACCATTTATGCCATCAGATTTATTTTACCCTTAAGTGATATTAAAATCTTCATAAGATTTAGCATTGAGCATTATTATTTGATGTTTTTCTTATCCATATTGAACACAACCGTTCATGAATTTGGACATGCAATTGCATTGTTTTTGTTTGGTGGCAAGAATATACGTATTGGTTTTTTACTTATGTATGGAATTTTCCCAGCATACTTTGCTGAAACAACTGATGCTTATAAACTTCCCAAGCGAAAAAGAATCATTGTATCTCTTGCAGGCGTTTGGTCACAATTTTTTTTACTCACACTTTCAATACCAATTTGGATTTTGTTTAAGGACAATAATTTTATAAGTTCCGTGATCATGGCCAATGCAACCATTACGATCATCGGGTCAATTTCAAATCTTGTTCCCATTTTTAAACTTGATGGATATTATATTCTTTGTGATGTCAGTGGGGTAGAAAATTTATTTGGAAAGTCCATTGTATTTGTAAAAAACATGATTAATAAACTGATTTTTTTTAAAAATGATCCCACTGATCTTTCAAATCGCGAAATCAAATGGATCGTTTTTTACACCCTTATCCAAGTGGTTTTTTTGATACCTAATCTCTTTTTGGCATTCAATACGATCATCATTTTCTTTGAAGACACATTATTAATACCCAGAATTTTTACGTTTATATTCGTTCTCAAATTATTCTTTTTTCTTTTAAACAAAATGAACGTGAAAAGTTTTTATTCCAACATAAAAGAAAAAATAATGTTTAAGTTAACCAATACCGTAAAACCATCTTTTCAATTAAAAAGATTCATTCCACTTACTGCCACTGCGTTGCTTTTATTATCTCCCATTCCATACAAACATACAAACCATGCCACTCTTGAATTCATTAAAGAAAACATCTATGCATCCGAGGATGGATACATTACACAGAATCCTTTCCCTGAGGGTGCAAAATTTAATTTAAATGGTGACTTAATAAAACTATCTAATCCCGTACTTGAAAACGCTTTATCAAAACAACATCAAAATTTGATACAAATCTCTCACAACGCATCCATCGCGATTGCCGGACTGACTCAAGAAGAAAAAAACTATGAAATGCACAATCAAATCATTGAAAAAAATCACATCTTTAACATGGAAAACAAAATTCAAAACATGAAAAAACATCTTGAGCTGTTTAGTCATGATGATTTTATCAACATTCATAATGATCTGCATACAGCAAGATCAAACCTAGAAATCAGCAAAGCACAGTACGAAAACAGAATAAACAAGACAAAACCCCAAGATGTTCAAGCCCTTTTATATGAGATAGAGATCAATGAAAAAACGTTCCATAAATATAAAAAACAATTGGACAGCATGAATGTTTTAGCCAAGCACAGCGGCATCATCATTGACAACCCCAGCGAGAATAAACCAAAAAATGGGGTTAAAAAAGGTGAACTTCTACTGAGCATTTCAAACGGATCAAGGGTGCTCACATTTAAAACCACTGAAAAATTTGTTAAATTTTTTAAAGTAAACCAGAAGGTTAACTTTATAAGCTCAAGTGGAAAAAAATACAAAGCCAGAATAGCAAAAATCAATCAGGTCGTCGATCGAGATTTATTTGAACAATCCAATCAAGGTTTTTTTAGGCCCCTAAACATTTTCCCTGATTCAAGTACGTACGAAGTTGTGTGCAGCATGTCTGAGCCAAACACGCTTGAACACGGCCAAGTCCCGGTTGAAGAATCAGGCAAGGTATCTATATTTTTGGGGTTTAAGCCCTTGGCGTATATCGTCACACACAGTTTCGTTGACAACCTTCGCATTAATTACTGGTCTTTGTTCGCTTAAAGCAAAAACGGATCACAAAAAACTATTTTGTCGTCCATGAAAAAATCAATGAAAGGCTTGTTTTTTGAATATCAGGAGAAAAAAGAGGCAAATTCTAGAGGGCCTCAAAAAGTGCCAGATGCGAGGCACCGGTGTCAAATCGCCCGGAGGTGGACTTCTATAGTCCATTGAGGACGATTTGGCAGAAGGTAACGAAGCAGATGGTACTTTTTCAGGCTCGACTATTTTCCTTTTTTAAGCTCGGTCAATACAAGCTTGGCAATGGCTTTGAGCGTATCAAACACGCCAACCCCCGTGGCAGCCACAGCCTCAAAATCAGGTACACCCTTTGGATTTAAACTTTGCCTTAATTCCTCAACCGTCATGGCGCTTGGCAAATCTCTTTTATTGTATTGAACCACATAAGGAACCGTCTCTAAATTATAGCCTTGATCTTTTAAATTAACCTTCATGTTGTCAAACGATTCTAAATTGGCATCAAAGCGCTCAGCCTGCGAATCGGCCACAAACACAACACCATCCACGCCCTTAAGAATCAATTTTCTACTGGCATCATAAAACACCTGACCCGGCACAGTGTAGAGATGAAACCTGGTTTTAAAACCGCGAATATCACCAAGAGACAGGGGCAAAAAATCAAAAAACAGTGTACGCTCAGTTTCAGTGGCCAGCGAAATCATCTTGCCCTTGGCCTCGGGCTTGGTTTTTTGATAAATGTATTGAAGGTTGGTTGTTTTACCGCACAAACCAGGACCATAGTAAACAATCTTGCAATTGATTTCTCTTGATGAATAGTTAATGAACGACATAAATCCTAATCTCCAAATAGCTGGTCAATATCTTGGTCAGTGATTTCCTCAAAAGGCGAAGCAACAACAGAACCACTGCTGGCCTTGTTGGCCATCATGTTAAATATGGTGGATAGTTCTGTCGAAACCTTGCGAACACGAAGCCTCACCAATCCCAACGAAGATCGCCCATCAAAGATAACCACCAAAATTATTCTTTGTCCAATTAACGAAATATGAATGTTGTCTCTTTCACCCTCCTGAAATAAAATTGAAAATTCTTTTTCACCCAACAGTTTTGCCAAACCGCTGGTGGCCGCAATGTTACCCGCTGTCAGCGATGCCAAAGAAGTTGAATCTATGCCCTGGGTTTGACCTGCACTGGCAATCA
>JAYRVV010000105.1:0-9748 GCA_041918415.1 Bdellovibrionota bacterium
AACAAGGATGCCAAATAATTATACAATGAAATCAATGAGATGTTGTGTTTAGCGCTGTCAAAAAAGTTATACCTGACACTTTAGTTTTGAATTTGTACAGATACAGGCCTGGATTCGATCTCTACCTCAAATTTACAAAATAATTCGGGTCCAGTTGTGCGTCCACAGAATTACCCGAATTAAAAAGGTTGTAAAATTTCGCATTGCGCGATAGATCTCTATTGCAACTTACGTTGAAATAAAAAAGAAGAATACGATGATTAAAATTTTGAATATTAGAAGACTATTAATGACTACTTTAGTGCTTACAGGTTGTCTTCAGGCGCAGGTTTTTGGATTTTGCGATCTTAGGTGTGTGTCGGGGGGTAAATCTATTATCAATTGCCTACGGTTTTAAGTTCATATCCTGATATTACCCAGTGTCTTTTAATTGAAAATGTAATGTGTAAATCAAATCGAGCGATGGCACTCATACCGTTGTGTGCCCGAGTCATTCGAAGATCATTGCCAGAAATTGAGACAATAAACTGGACCGATTATGATTTAGTCAATTCATTCGGAAAAATGCAAGCCAGCATAAGGTGTGAAAATGGAATTAATCCCCAAAACTTACCTTCTTATCAAGATATTAAAATTCCAAATCCAAGTCCATCACCAGAAAATAAAAATCCTGGCCATGTTTCTTTCGGCCCTGGAGGTTTTGCATTGTACAAAGATTTAAATCCGCGTTACAAACCTCACATTTTGATCCCTATTCCAACAGGAAGTTCTACGATCTTTGTTCCAGTTTTAGAAAATTCACAAACAGGAATATTTATGATTGAGATTGCACGGATATTAAAATCGGTCAGTCCTTTGGTTGCTGGACCTATAATTCTTGTATTGACAACCACAGGCGTTTTGGCTTCTATAGGTGCGTTGGGTTCTGTGTCAACTGGGGGGAGTTCTTTCGTTTTAAGTCTTGTTTCCATCAAATCAGCTGGACTTGCGATTATTGCGATTTGTTTAGCCTTTAACGTTCCTATCAATGAGAAAGCATTAAACCCAGCTTCCATTACAATGAATAAACTTTTTTATCAACATCATGATATGCCTGAACAAATAGAATACCATCTAGAGAATATAAATATTGTGTCCAAGGACAAACATCAGTATCAACTAAAACATAATAATACCTGTGTAAGCATTGATTTTCAAAATGTGAATAACAAAGGAATCGTGGTCTCTAGAAGTGAATGCATATAAAATGAAACATGAATTGTTTTAAAAGAAGAATGAAATTCAACTTGGTTATTTATTTTTAATTCCCCTGAAAGTTGAGGATGTTGTCAAATAAGCGTATAAATTCCGCGATGTTTAAGAAACAAACGATTTGTTTTGGTGTTTTTCTGATGAGCGCACTTGCCTTGGCCTCAGAGAATGTAAAGCCATTTCGTCTTGCTTTTGAGGCTGGGTCACTTTGGCAAAGCCGAAACGATGTGCGTATTCCAGGAGATGGCGGCACGCTCATATCATTGGATGAATTTTCCAATGGTCCATTTTTTAACTACCGCATTTATGCCACGTATCGCTTCAATCATCACCACAGCATTCGGGCTCTTTATGCGCCTTTAAGCGTGTCGGTTCAAGGAACGCCTTTGCAAGCTATTTCATTTAACAGTCAAACATTTGCTTCAGGTGATTTGCTCGATGCACGCTACCAATTTAATTCATACCGTCTTGCTTACATTTATTCTTTTTCAAAATGGGGCAAATGGCAGCTTGATTTGGGCTTTAGTGCAAAAATCAGGGATGCCGACGTTTCACTAAAAAACGCAAGCACCCAAAGCTCATATTCCAACATCGGTTTTGTTCCTCTTTTGCTGACCACGCTTCAATACGACATAGCCCCTGGGTGGACGTGGGTTTTGGATGTTGAGGCACTGGGCGCCCCTCAAGGAAGAGCCTTGGATGCATCCACACGTTTACACTATTCGTTCCCCTTGGGTTTGGATGTAGGCCTTGGATATCGAACTGTTGAAGGCGGGGCCGATAATGACAAAGTGTTTACGTTTGCATGGTTGCATTACGCCATCATGCAAGTCGGGTATCGGTTTTAAAATCAAACAATCAGCACTGTAAAACGCATGATTTAAATCATGTTCGAAAAGTTATCAAGTCGTTAGATTGCCATACAAGTCACTCCGAGTTTGTCTCATCTACGTGCGTTTTTTTAGCATACGAGCGACAAACCGAAGGGTTTAGCCCTGAGGGTCTTTGGTGGAAACCCAAAGGCCTCCCATGTTTGGAAAGGAGAAACATGCTTAACGTTGCCGATGCTTTTGAAAAAATAACAGCCATCGAACATACAAATGCTTCACAAGAGGTCAGTTTGAATGGCCTTGGTTTTTATGCGCTCAATCAAAATGTTTTAGCAAGCCAAGATTATCCCCCGTTCGATCGCGTGGCGATGGATGGTGTGGCACTTTGTTTGCTTAAAGATTCCCTGAAGCAATACCACATCCAAGCTTGTCAAAAAGCTGGAGATGAACCACTGACATTGAAATCAAATGATCACTGCATTGAAGTGATGACCGGAGCCATGTTACCAAAAGGATGTAACTGCGTGGTGGCTTACGAAGATATCTTGATTGAAGACGATGTTGTCAGCATCAAACCCAACACACGACTTCAATACATGCACAACGTTCATTTAAAAGGATCTGACTTTTCAAAAGGACAGAAGCTGTATAACAAATACAGTCCAATCAACGCGATCACATGGTCGATCTTAGCTTTTGAAGGCATAACAAAAATTCAAGTCACGCAAAAGCCAAACATTGCCGTGTTTGCCACCGGCGATGAAATTGTGTCGCCACATGAAAAAAATATAAAACCCTTTCAAATCAGGCAAAGCAACACATATTTTATACAATCAGTCTTAGAGCAAAATCATTACGATGTTGACATGGTCGATGTGTTAAAAGACAACGACACTTTGACTTTTGAAAAATTAAAAAATGCTTTAAATTGTCATGACGTCCTCATTTTTTCAGGGGCTGTGTCTAAAGGTAAATACGACTTTTTGCCCGCAGTCTTAAAGGATCTTGGCGTGCGTGAGCTTGTGTGTAAAGTGGCTCAAAAACCAGGCAAGCCACTGTGGGTAGGTCTTGGTCCAAAAAATCAGAAAGTGTTTGCCTTGCCAGGCAACCCTCTGGCCACATTTGTGTGCATGAGGCGCTATGTCTTGCCAGCCTTAAACCAATTTTATTTTGGTCACAAGGACAGGGAGATGTTTGTTTTTGTTCAAGAGCCTGTGAAACAAAACGAGCGATTAACTTTGTTTTTACCTGTCAAAGTGCATGTTGATGCCAGTGCCGTTTTTCAAGCCAAGCTCATGCCTTTTGGTGGTTCTGGAGATTTTGTGTCGATTCGTGAAAGTGATGGCTTTATTCAAGTCAATCCACATCATCATTCTCAAATTTATCCGTATTACTCATGGAACTAAACAAGAAAGAAAATATGCTTATCGATAACAACCTTCGTAAAATGACCAAACTTAGAATATCCATCACCGATGCATGCAACATGCGCTGTGTGTATTGCTTGCCAAAAGATGCTTCATTTATGCACTCGTCAAAATGGTTGAGCGCAGATGAGTTGTATCAATTGTCTTCTATTTTTACGTCCTTGGGGATAAATCAAATTCGACTAACAGGGGGCGAGCCCTTACTTCGAAAAGATTTTAGGGAAATTGTATTAAAGTTAAGCGCTTTACCTTTAAAAATATTTGGACTTACAAGCAATGGTACGTATCTAGAAAATCATTTGAAATTTTTAAGAGATACGAACTTTAGACATATCAATGTAAGTTTAGATAGTCTTAATGAAAATACCTTTTATAAGATAAGCAATAAACATGCTCTCCAATCAGTGATTCGATCAATTCAAGCGTGTGTAAAATACAACATGAAAGTTAAAGTTAACGCTGTGATCATAAAGAACGTGAATGATCATGAAATCCCTTCGTTTTTAGAATTTGCAAAAAATGAAAATGTAGAAATACGTTTTTTAGAATTAATGAAAATAGGCTTAGCCAATGCCCATTGGGAGCGTGATTTTGTTTCTGGTGATGAAATATTAAATCAGATCAAAAGGCACTATGATATTATTCCTCGAATCAGTTCGAAAGATTCAACCGCACAAAACCATGTTACATCCGATGGGATACTTTTTGGTGTGATTGCCTCAGAATCCAAACCATTTTGCAAACATTGTTCACGTCTGCGTTTAAGCGCGGATGGAAAATTAAGGGCCTGTTTAATGGCAAAGCATGCCTACGATCTCAAAGGCCGTTCGTATGAACAAATCAAAGCCATTGCCAGCATGGCCTTGGGTGATAAGCCCATGGTGCGCTTACCCATGCAAGATCAAAACATGAACACCATTGGAGGATAAATGCTTAGCCACATCAAAAATGAGAGCCCATCGATGGTTGATATTCAACATAAGTTGCAGACAAGCCGCACGGCCAAAGCATGTGGCAAGGTCGTTATACCAGGATTTGTAGGACAGTATTTAAGAGATCATCAATATGCAACGCCCAAGGGACCTGTGTTTGCAACGGCAGTGATTGCCGCCACGATGGCGGTTAAAAAAACATCTGACGTGATTCCATTGTGTCACCCAATTGCGATTGAAAAGTGCGATGTTCACATTGAACTTAAAGATGATCAAACCATCGAACTTGAATGTATCGTGAGCGCAACTGACAAAACCGGAGTTGAAATGGAAGCTTTACATGGAGTCAGTGTGGCCGCGCTGACCATCTACGATATGCTTAAAGCAATGAGTAAAGGCATGTGCATTGAAGAAATTAAATTAATGAAAAAAACAGGAGGAAAATCAGGAGACTATGAACGAAACGAATGAAATATATGGTCTTGTTTTATGTGGTGGAAAAAGTTCACGCATGAAGCAAGATAAAGCATTGATTCACTACCATGATAAGGCGCAGGTCGAACATGTGTATGCTTTGCTAAAAAAACACTGTCAAAAGGTTTATGTTTCCATTCGCTTTGATCAGAAAGAAAACGAGGTTTATCAAAAATATCCATGCATCATTGATGAAGAAAAAGACTGTGGGCCTGTCAATGGCATGATCAGTGCCATGAAAGAACATCAACATGTGGCTTGGCTGGTGCTTGCCTGCGACATGCCATTGGTCACTTCCAGTTCAATTGAATATTTAATCTTGCATCGTGATGCAAATCAATGGGCGACTTGTTTTAAAGGGTATCAAAACAAACCCGAACCTCTGTTTGCAATTTACGAACCACAGGCACGTAAGATTTTACAAAAAGGACTTGAACGGGGTATTTCTTGCCCAAGAAAAATGATCATCAACTCATCGTCTAAATTACTTGAACCTGAAGATTCACTCAGTTTATCTAATGCAAATACACCTGAAGAGTTAAAAACAATGATGTCATTTACACAAGGAGCTTTTGCATGAAAGCCATTGAAGTTAGATATTTTGCATCCCTTAGAGAAAAAGCAGGAAAAGATGTTGAAATTGTTGAAGGGGATTTTAAGGATGGTTCAGATTTGTACAATCATCTGTCAGATCGATACCGATTTGATACAAATCTTTCCAAGATTAAACTAGCGATTAATCATGAATATAAAGAATGGAATCATCCCTTAAGCAATCATGATAAAGTGGTTTTCATTCCACCGGTATCTGGAGGCTAAATGTTCCAAATTGTGTCTGACACCATTGATGTTGCCAGTCTTAGAGAAAATTGTAAAAACAAAGCAGCGGGAGCCTATGTCGAATTTGAAGGGCGAGTTAGAAACCATCACATGGGTCAAGATGTGCTTGCACTTGAATACGACGTGTACGAACAAATGGCTTTGTTGGAAGGTGAGAAAATTATTACAAACGCAAAAGGCTTGTTTGATGTTTTAGATATACAGTGTGTACATCGCAAAGGATTTTTGAATCTGGAAGAAACAGCTGTGTGGGTGGGTGTTCTGGCCAAGCATCGTGATGCTGCATTTAAAGCCTGTCGATCTGTGATCGATCAGATTAAGCTTAGGTTACCCATTTGGAAAAAAGAGCATTATGTGAATCAAGATAAAAAATGGGTTTATTGCTTGGATCATGTAAGTGAAGGTTCGTTTGATGAAAAAAAATATTATTCTCGTCAAGCAGTACTTCATGATTATAATTTCTCGGTTCTCAATGAATTAAAAAACAAGCGCGTTATGATTGTCGGTTTGGGAGGCTTGGGCTGCCCTGTGAGTATGAATTTGATATCCATGGGCATTCAAAAATTGATTTTGTGTGACGGGGATCATGTTGAATTGTCAAACTTACATAGGCAACATTTATTCACATTCAAAGACTTAGGAAGAAAAAAAACCATCGTGGCCAAAGAGCGACTGTTAGAAATGAATCCCTGTGCTCAAATACAAACACAGGAGCAATATTTGGATGAAACGAATATCAGTCAAATGGCTCAGCAAGTGGATCTTATCTTAGATTGCACCGATCGCATGGATAGCAAATACCTTATCAACGATTATTGTTTAGAGAAAAAAATACCTTGGATTAGTGCATCAATCTATCAGCAAGAAGGACAGCTAAACACGTTTGTCCCCAATGCTTCTCCTTGCTTTCGATGCCTTTGGCCTGATGCTCAAGACGTAACCTCGTGCATGCAATCAGGCGTTTTACCCTCGGCCGTGAACGCATTGGGTGCTTTGCAAGCTGGTGAGGCAATTGCTTTTCTGACCCGAGGTGAATCGGTCTCAACGCTCAACACCGTTTTGCTTTGGTTTTCAAATTTGGACATTGTTAAAATCAAGCGCCATGTCAACTGCCTTCGATGCAAGGGAAGTAAAGTAGAAACAAAAACACAGCACCATGAGGTTTCGTTTAGTGATGTGTTAAATCAAATGGGTGAGGAAGTTGTTTTTATCGATATACGTCAAGCGCACGAAAAGATCGAAAGCCCATTTGAGCATGCAAAGTTGTTAAGTGGTGATTACTCGATGATCGAAAAGTTAAAATCACTTTCAAAAGATTTAAGTTATGTATTGGTGTGCCAGCGTGGATTAAGAAGTAAGATGGCCACTCAAGCCATGAGAGAAGAAGGCTTTTTATCGGTTTATTCTTTAAGGCATGGTGTGCAATCGATTCCTAGGCCAACAGTTCATGCCACTTGAGCTTCTTTTTTTTCTCACGGCCCTACTTTATTCATGCGTTGGATTTGGGGGTGGATCAACATACATTGCTTTGCTTGCCCTGTTTGGTTTTCCTTATCATCAATTGGCCGTTGTTTCATTGATATGCAACATCACCGTGGTCAGTGTTTCATCAATGAATTATCTGCGTCGAGGTTACACCATTGGTAAAAATCTTTGGCCATTGTTTTTTATTTCTGCTCCACTTTCTTTTTTGGGTGGTCTCATACGTTTAAAAGAAAAGGAGTATTTATTCATTCTAGGATCATTGCTGATTGTATCTTCGCTTCGATTGTTTCAGAGCTTGAACAAGAAGGATCTTAAGATCAAACACATCTCTCAAACAAAGGCTTGTGTCATGGGCGGGGTGATCGGGCTTTTATCGGGTATGGTGGGTATAGGAGGTGGAATATTTCTAGCCCCTATTCTCTTAACGTTTTCACTGTCATCGCCAAAGCTATGCGCAAGTGTGTGCGCTTTTTTTATATTGATTAATTCGATGGCTGGATTAATTGGGCAGTTTTTAAAAAATTCGTATGGCTGGGATCTTGTCATGAACAACGCAGGACTGATTGGAGCATGTCTGGCCGGTTCAATGACCGGAAGTGCCTTGGGCGCATCAAAATACCTCTCATCAAAAGTGATCCATGCATTGATTGCCCTTTTAATTTTTTATGTGGGCACTCGAATATTTTTTACAAATCTTTAAGTTTAATCTTCTTAACATGATTCATATCATGTGCACTGTTTAAGCAAATGATTTACGTTCGATTTCAAATGAAAGTAGAATATAAAAAGATCCCAATGTGCGTGGCTTTCACGCTGGTTCTATTCTTTTTTTCTTATACACTTGCTCTGGCACAGTTTGATCCGGCACAAACGTTTGATAAGAAATGTTCAAGCTGTCACAGCATTGGTGGCGGTGTCATCAAAGGACCTGACCTTCAGGGTGTGAATGCAAGGTATGATCAACAATGGTTGATTCGATTCATCCAGTCGTCCTATGAAATGATCAAAGCTGGCGATCCAAAAGCAGTCAAAATTTACAATGAGTTTAATCAACAGGACATGCCAGACCAAAGGCTTAGCGATGATGAAGTGATTGCCTTGCTAGAGTTCATTGATAATCCTGGCATGCAACAAGCAGCAGGAAGTGACAAATCTGTAACGTTGGCGACGCAAGAAGACATCGATATGGGACGAGCCCTCTTTTTTGGTCAAGTTCAATTGAGTCAAGGGGGTCCTACATGCGTGTCATGTCACAACGTTGGTCAAGGGTATGGTTTGGGTGGTGGCACCTTGGCAAAAGATTTAACTCATGTTTACTCAAATTATAAGGATCAAGGCATGTCGACGGCCTTGAAAAAAGTTGGCTTTCCCATCATGCAAGAAGTTTATGCAAAACATAAGCTTAATGACCAGGAAGTGTTTGCCATTAAGGCTTTTCTTTACAATGAAGATCTTAAATCTTCTCCCGCTTCAGGAAATGACAAGAAGTTTTTATTTCTTGGTTTGGGCGGTTTGGTGCTTGCAATGGGATTGATTGATTTTTCATGGCGTAGAAGAAGAACCAAAAGCGTGAGACGCTTTCGAGGAGGTTTGCGATGAAGTGGATTAAAGATTTAATTTCTCCTAAAGATCGTACGTGGGAGGAGTTCTATAGGAATCGATGGCAGCACGATAAAGTGGTGCGAAGCACGCATGGGGTTAACTGTACGGGGTCTTGTTCATGGGATGTGTACGTTAAAGAAGGTATTGTGACATGGGAGTTTCAGGCTTTGGACTATCCAAAAATAGATCCGAACGTTCCTCCTTATGAGCCCAGAGGTTGTCAGCGAGGCATTTCTTTTTCATGGTATCTTTATTCACCACTGAGGGTGAAACACCCAATGATTCGTGGGGTGTTGGTGGATTTATGGAGAGAAGCCAAGAAAAAATTCAATGATCCTGTTGAAGCTTGGGGCTACCTTCAAGAAGATTCGGAACGAAGAAGCCGCTATCAAAGGGCGAGGGGCAAAGGTGGTTTTAGAAGGCTTCAGTGGGATGAAGCGCTTGAAATCATCAGCGCATCAAACATTTACACCATCAAAAAATATGGTCCCGATCGCATCACTGGTTTTTCTCCAATACCGGCCATGTCGATGATCAGCTACGCTTCGGGTGCGAGGTTTTTACAATTGATGGGTGGGGTGTGCCTAAGTTTTTATGACTGGTATTGTGATTTACCTCCCGCTTCACCCGAAATTTGGGGCGAGCAAACGGACGTGGCTGAAAGTGCCGATTGGTATCATTCAAAATTTATTGCTTGCATGGGTGCCAATCTAAACATGACTCGAACTCCTGATTGCCACTACGTTGCTGAAGCAAGACATAACGGTAGTAAGCTTGTGGTTTTTTCTCCGGATTTCAATCAAGTGGCCAAATTTGCAGATGAGTGGATGCCCATCAATGCAGGTCAAGATGGCGCATTCTGGATGGCCGTTGGACATGTGATTCTCAATGAATTTCATCATCAAAG
>JAYRVV010000106.1:0-3489 GCA_041918415.1 Bdellovibrionota bacterium
CTTAAACAATAAGAAAGAAGAGAGTAATGATTTTCGATTATTCAAAGATTTTGAGTATCAAAGATCCGTGAGATTATTGCTACTTTTGGAAGCAAAAGGAGTTAATGTAGAGCATGAGAGAAAAACTATTGATAGGAAAATAAAAAGTCCATTTGAAGAAGTTTGGCGTGCGAGGTGGGGAGAAAATAAAAAAACAATATTTCAATTGGCTTTAGAGATCGAAAATCCATTTGCCATCAAAAGATTGCTTTTAAATGTTAAAAAAAGAATGGAGGATTCTAACCCAAACTATATTTTTTTCGATCCAGACAATAAATTATTACCTGCTGTGCTTCTTAATGATGATAATTTAAAAAAGTTAAATCAATCACAGCTTGCTCGATATTTTAGTGCAATGTTAGAAGTGCTTCCAGATTATACATTTAACCAGGTGATGTATAAAATGAATGAATATGTTAAAAATGGGCGTATTGGAATTGAAGAGTTTAATGAACATATTGGATACAATACCTGGTTAAAACATTTAATAAGAAATAAAAAGAAAGCAATAAAATCTGATCAATATTATAACTTTAATTCGGGGGACACACGACTGGACCCGAATTGTCCACTTTTTTTCTTACGTTTTCACAGTGATAAGAGGAGGAGAGAGGATTTAAGTGACGTGCATCCAATTTTAATTCTCAATGACCCTTGGTAAAACACCTCCCAATTGACCAAAATGTAAGACATGGTTCTTATCAAAAGGCTCTGGTGAATAGAATGTTTTATTTTTTAGATCGTAATAAATACAGCCAACTTCTTCAATGGGTCGAGTATCGAAGAATTCTTGTGCCTGACTCAAAGCGATTTGCCATTGTTGTTTGATGTCAACCAGCGAAATGGGCCTTGCCAAATGTAATCGATCGATGTCCTCTTGTCTTAATTTCGAACGGCGTTTTAAAAGTTCAAGAAGAGAATGAGGAGTAAAGCCAGGATCCTTCGCGCAGGCCGCAAAACAAAGTGCTCCTAAACTGAGTATATGTTCATGTGAATATAAAACATCCAAGACATCTCTGGGCTCATCACGTCCGGCCAAGGCGAGCAATTTATTCAATGCCAAATCAACCGGATGCAACACATAGCCACATTCAGGGTCCTTCATGACTGGCATGAAACGAAATGCACTGTCATGAGCCCATTCAATTTTAGTTGCTTCATTATTTTTGCTTACAATGGATCGAATGTAACCAGGCTGAGAAATTTCTAAGTTTATGTTGTATCCATGATACTTTAATCGCTGAGCGTCTTTGGTGTATGAAGTTGATACCTGTTCAAGTGTATCGTGAAAGTAATCTAAGTCTTGACTAAATCTAAGCGTATTGGGTTTAAAATTTAATGCACTGGCTCCAGCCAAGTAACTGTTGGGGTGACGGTTCACGCTCAGTAATTTGGCAATCTGTTTTTGAAAAGAGCTTAACGGCATAATCGGGCCACCCAAAGCAGTGTTTCACGGTTGCCACATTTTTTCAATTGGGTCACGATCCAATCAACATCATTAACCTTGATTTTTAAGTGAGGATCAAACGACCAAAAGCATTGATGGTAAAACAATCGATAAGCCTTTTTGGCTTCCCTTAATCGAACCATCTCCTTGGCCTTTGTTTTAGTCAAAACCCGTTTGCTTTTTTGTCCTCCTTTTTGACCTATGGCGGAAAGATAATTTTTTATGGCTTGATCCATTTTGATTATCATAAGCTGCTTATGATCTTTAATCAAGTCCAACCATATTGCTAAAAATGATGTTTAAAGTTAACTTATTAATATTAAAAGATATTTATTAATAAAAACGGATTGATAATAATGAATTGAGCATTCATGACCGGGGGTCTGTCCCTCAAAAACGCTGTCTAAAAGCGCAGAAAAGTGGGGGGATTGTCCCCATTAAAGCGGGGTATTGTTCATCAATGAAAAACCGTCATTAATATATAGGACTTTTAGGCTTTTGAGATTAAATCAAAATACTTCACAAAAGACTGAACGCCACCTTCGATTTGCGCCCAGGCAAAAGATTCATCAGGGCCATGGTAACCATCCTCAGGCAGGCTTAAGCCCATGAACATGATCGGCACATTTAATATTTTATCCATTGTCAAAACAGCCCCAATCGAACCACCTTCACGCACCAAGACCGGCTTTTTACCAAAACCAAATTCCTCTGCTTTGATGATTTCCTCAACCAATGGATGATCGATACGTGTACTGTATGGCTCAAGTATGCCTTCCAACTCAATCTCGCACATGGGGTTGATTTTTTGAATGTGCTTTTTAACCAAGTCAAAAACCCTTTGAGGATCTTGGCCCATAACCAATCGACAACTTATTTTACCTTCCGCATAGGGTGGAACAACGGTTTTAACACCATCACCCTGATAGCCACCCTTGATGCCATGCACTTCAAATGTGGGTTTGGCCCAAATGCGTTCCATGATGTCCAGTGCATTTTCAGTGCGTAGATGTGTAAGACCATGCGCCTCTTTAAAATAATTAACATCAAAGCCGGATCGTTTAAAGTCTTCAAGTTCCTTTGGGCTGGCCTTTTCCCAAGTGCCCTCAAAACCCTCAACCAAAATGTTTCCTGTTTTGGCATCCACACATTTGGCGATCACTTCACACATTTCAGCCAGTGGGTTTCTGGCTGCACCTCCAGTTAAACCCGAATGCACATCTTTTTGTGCTGTTTTTAATTTCACAATCATCGACACCAAGCCCCTTAAGGCCATGGAAATGGCGGGCTGCTTGTTGGAAACCCAGATGGAGTCAGACACCAAAATCGATTGCGAACGAATATCGTTTTTGGCTTTTAAAACAAATTCTTTAAAATTGGGGCTCCCGATTTCTTCTTCCAATTCCCAGATGAATTCAATGTTGCATTTGATGCCAAGTCGTTTAGCAATGCTGGCCGCCCACAAGGCGGTCATGGCAGGTCCCTTATCATCAGTGGTGCCGCGAGAATAAAATCGGCCGTTCTTTTCTTGAAAAACAAACGGGTCCATCGTCCAACCGTCTTGTCCCTTCGTGGCCGGTTGAACATCCAAATGATTGTAAATGCCAATCGTGGGGGCCTTTGGATCACAAACGTAAGATCCCACGACAACAGGATTACCCTTGGTTTCATAAAGTTTAGAATTAAAGCCCCTGGCCTTTAAAAAAGTCATGGCCAATTGAGCCGTTTGTAAAATATCCTTTTTGTGCTCCTTTGAAGAGCTGATGGAGGGTGACTCAACGATGGTTTTGTAATCCCTGATAAAATCATCTTTTTCTTTTTGAATGTATGATTGAATTTGTTTTTTCATTTCTATGTCATTCATGGTGCACTTCCTTTTTTATGCTCGGTCAAAAATTTCCCTAGCTACAATCAAACGCTGAATTTGGCTGGTGCCTTCGTAGATTTGAAAAATTTTTGCATCTCTCATGAGTTTTTCAACGGGATATTCCTCATTGTATCCA
>JAYRVV010000107.1:0-5790 GCA_041918415.1 Bdellovibrionota bacterium
GGATTGCCAGCCAGTGCCAAAGGTATGCTGGTGTTTAAAAAAGGATTGACCGAATTAAGAAACATTCGATTGGTCAATGCAGATGGATACGCCAGCGTGAATGCCAAATTTTTTTCAGGCGATGAAAATAAAAGCTTTCTTCACAGTGAGTTTGAGGGTCTTGACCTTCAAAGTGTTGCCAATGTGACCTCAAGAGCTTATCCGGTGGTCAAAGGAATTTCTGGCCTGGGTCAAGGCAAAGTGATGCTCAATCATCTTGAAACCATGGAAGACGGTCTAATCACGTTAAAATCTGAAAATTTAAAATACAAGCAGAATCAGTTTCAAACCAACTTGGCCAAAGTGATCTTTTCCAAAGAAGGTGTGTCGTTTGACAACATCGAATTAAAAGGGGCGAACGATGAGCACATTGTGGTTAAAGGTTTGATCGCCAAGGATCGTTTTGATAATTTTTCTGTGCGAGGGCAAAACATCAGCAATCAGATCCTGGGTCTAAGTGAGACCATCACGCAGTTTTATGGACTGTCAGGCTTGGAGTTGAATCTCAATGGTCCTCTGGATGATCCTTTGGTTGATGGTACGTGGGGGTTATCACCAAACCCCAAGTACACAAGCAATGTGCAAGACACATTGAACGTGATGCTCAAGGGGCCATCATCAAATCTTAATGTTGATATTGTTAGTCTTCGTAAAAATGTTTTGATCACCGGACAAGTTGATGCAAAACATTTTGATCGCTTTCGTTTTGAAGGTCACCTGGAAGATTATTCACTGGCACCTTTGCTGCTTGACATTGACACCCATGTGGATCTTTCGTTCTCAGTTAGAAAAACACAAGAGGCCTTTGAATCGCTTAACGGTCGTGTTGATGTCAAGCGCATCAAAATTAAACCCATTGATGTCACAATTCAAAATAAAAAGTCAGTTCAGTTTGATATTCGTGATGGCGATTTAACATTTTTGCCTTTTGAATTGAGTGATTCATTGGGAACAAAAGTGATCATTGAGGGTGGCCTGTTGAAGAAGCAGTTTGACTTGAAGTTGGACGGAAAGTTAAACCTCATGCACATCAAAGGTTTTGACATTGCTTTGGTTCGCTCAGAGGGTATGGCTCAACTTTGGATGAGTGTCAAAGGCTTTGCTGATCAACTGAGCATCAAGGGACAATCATCGGTTTCAAAAGGTTTTTTGCAGTTTGATTTTTTTGCGCACGCACTTGAAGACATCAGTGCACAATTTTCGTTGGATCAAAGAAAGTTAAAACTGGAAAGTTTAAAAGGAGAAATGGCCAGCGGTGAAGTTTCGATGCAAGGGGAACTTGACTTTATTCAACCCTCTCCCATTTTTTCAATCAATGGCAATGTTAAAGAAGCCAACCTAAGGTACCCGCAATGGTTGCCGGCAACGGTATCGGGCGATGTATTTTTTGAAGGATCAATCGCTAACCCTTTGCTTAAAGGTAATTTTGTGGTGAGCAAGGCCGTCTATGAGGACCAATGGGATTTTAAGAGTCAAGTGCTTGAACTGGGGCGCTCTCGCATGCAGGAGAGGGTGGCCAAAAAGAAGGATGAAAACATTCGATTTGATTTAAGTTTTGACGCCAGTCAAGCACAATTTCGATTGAACAACGATGTGGCCAAAGCGCAGCTGTTGGGGCATGTTCGATTGTTGGGCTCAGATCAACAGTTGGGCATGTTAGGGAAAATCGATGTGCTCAGGGGCGAGGTTGAGTTTTTGGATAATCGATTTGAACTCAGTTCCGGTGTGATCACGTTTAACAATGCAAGCAGCATTGAGCCGGTGTTTGATTTGAATGCTAAAACAAGGGTTGTGCAAACGGATATTTTTCTGGATTTAAGAACACAAAACCAGGAAGTGATAGCCTTTTTAAGCAGTCAGCCCGCCAAAGATGAAACAAGCATTTTGTCTTTGCTGACTTTGGGACTTGACACCCAGGAACTTTTGTCAAGCAGCCAGGATACGTCCAGTCAGCTTTCTTCTTCAATACTGCCGGGGATATTGTCAACACCTGTACAGTCAAAATTGCAAAAAGGTCTGCAAGAAGCAAGGGTGATCGATAGCCTTCAATTTGTTCCCTATTTTTCAGAGCAGCAACAAACATCAGGGTTAAAAGTGTTTTTGGGTAAGAAGTTATCCAACAGAATAAGATTGTTGTATTCCACGGATCTGTTTGATGTGGGTTCAGAAAACACACTGCAACTCAGGCAAGATTTTAATGACAACATTTCTTTGCAAAGCAATGTCAGAGACAATCGAACACAAGCGAACGAAGAGGTCGATGTGGGTGTAGATTTGGAGTTTAAATTTGATTTTTAGATCAACATTGCGCCTGCTGTTGTTTTTGCTTGTTTGCAGTCCACTGTTTGGATATGCGGCCAGCGTTCAATTGTCTCAGGATAGCATGAAGCAAATTCCAAACAGCATGATGCAATCCATCGCTTTGTATTTAAAACAAATCGAAGAAAAATCAGACCATGATGAACTGGATACGTCTTTTGTCATTGCTCAACTTCACATGAGATGGCCCGTGGAGAACGTGTTGGTGTATCAAAATGATAATGGTTTTGTGTTTGATGTTGTTTTAAAAAGCAAAATTATTAAAATTCAAACGCAGGGTTTTAAGTTGTTAAACAAAAAACAACTGAAGCGCTTGTTGGATCTTGATGAGTCTTCATATTTATCAACCCAAATGCTTGAATTTTATGAGAATAAAATTGCACAGCACTACCTTCAAAACGGTTATCTTGCTGCGAAGGTTGATCTTGAACTGCTTTCCCTTTCTGAAAAGGGTTACATGCTTAAGATTCATGTGCAAGAAGGGCAGTTGTGTAAAATTCAAGCACTCAATGTTGAGGTGTCTAGCAAGTACAACAATCAAATACTGAAATGGTTTGATGCTCATGATGTGCATCAGTCGGCGCCTTGTAGTGAAGTCAACATTCAAAAGGCAATTAAGAAAATAAATAAAAAAATGAGAAAGAAAAATTATTACAGTTTTTCTTTAACCAATCGCTCAGAACATTTTTCATCTGACCAGTATTCTGGAAGCTACGCATTTGATTTTCAGCTTGGTCCAAAATACAGATTTGAATTTTATGGCAATACCTTTGCTTTTGAGAGAGACGCCAACATGTTAAGGGCATTAAAGTACGAAGATGAAAAAGAATTCTCCCAGTCTTGGATAAAGTTCAATGCTGTCAATGGCATTCAAAAAAGCTATGCGCAAAAGGGTTACCCTCATGCCAAAGTGACTTATGAAGATTGGCATTCAAAAAAAGAAGATATACGAACCATGAAATTTAAAATCATCAGAGGAAAAAAAGTAAAAATAAAAAAAATACTGTTTAACGGTCATCATCAAATCAAGTTGAAAGAATTGGAAAAAATATTTCATCAGAATGCGGACAAGCTGACAAGGCAGGGCATTTATCATGAGCAAGAATTAACGGACATGGTGGAAGTGTTGTTGGCGTATTATCAGTCCAAAGGGTTTTTAAACACCACAATTGATTGGCCTCAAATCAGTTACTCTGGGTCAATGGATTCAGTGCAAGTCGAATATCGCATTGACGAAGGTTTGCAGACTTATTTGGAAGGGCTTGAAATTCATGGCAACACGACACTGACCAACATGGAAATTGAGAGGGTATTGAAATTAAAATTCAAGGTGCCTTACAATCCGATTTTGATCAAAACAAAAATGGATGAGTTAAAGACGTTTTACCAAAAGCGTGGGTTTCGATATGTGCAAATCAAATACCCTTTGATCGATGAGATTGACTCTCAAAGTTACGTTTTACCCATCACCATTGATGAAGGCCCCTTGATGAAGGTTGGACAAATCATCGTTGATCATCAAATCACCACAAAGGAAAAGGTGGTGAAAAGATTGATCGATATTCAAGAAGGCGAGCTATTTGATGAGCAAAAAGTTCGAGATGCTCGCAGAAACTTATTGCAATCTGGTTATTTCAATGGCGTTGAAATTAAACATTTTGAATCGCTTCAAGGTCAAAACCATGAGGATTTGTATTTTCAATTGCGTGAGCGAAAACGCAGAACACTCTTATTTAGGCCCGGTTTTTCTTTGGATGATGGTGTAAGAAGCGCTTTTGAATTAAGGTTTAACAACATTCTGGGTACAGGTAGACAGCTTTACACCACTGTACAGCTTAACAGAAGAATTCAAAACAACTCCACATTTGAACGCAGGCTTGGTGTGTCGTTCATAGAGCCCTACGTGCTCAAAGGCGTGCAAGGACGCTTTTCGTTTTTCAATGAAAGAAGAGATGAGCTTCAGTTTGACATTGATCGAACCAGTTTGTTGCTGTCACTCGAAAGAAGAATGGGAAAACGTTTTAGGCCCAGTGTGCATTGGAATTTGGAATACAGAAATCCATTCAATGTTCAAGACAGTGCCGTGTTAAACCCTGTGGATGAAACGGCTGCACGTTTTGGATCTGTGGGTGTGAGTATTGACTTTGATTACCGAGACAACATTTTAAACCCATTCAAAGGTTTATTCTCGCGTTTGCAATACGAATATTATGATCAGGCCTTTTTATCCGAATCCGAGTTTTCAAAAATTTATGTTCAAAACACTTTGTATTTTCCTTTTTATAAACGTTTTCGCTCTATCTTAGCATTGCGTTTTGGTTTTTCTAAAAGCCATGGCGACAGCGCAAGCGCGAATGAAAAAAGCATACCCATTGAGAAACGATTTCGATTGGGTGGCAGCTCATCATTTAGAGGCCTTTCGCTCAATTGCATCGGAGGTTTATCATCAACGATTCCTGAAAATTGCGGTTCATCGTTTCAAGCGCCCGGTGGCAACAGTGTGTTCAATTACATGTATGAGGTTTTGGTGCCGCTGATTGGACAAGTGGATCTCGCGTTTTTTACGGACGGGGGTAACGCTTATGCAAGCAGTGAGGATTTTGATGTTTTTAACATTAGAAATTCAGCGGGGCTTGGACTACGCATGAACACATTCTTTGGTCCCTTGCGCTTGGATTATGGTGTTGTACTGGATCGAAGAGATGGCGAGCCATTTGGTACGATCCACTTTTCCATCGGACAATTTTAAAAAAGAGGGACAGACCCCTTAAAAAAATGCATATAACCATTTGAATATATTGTATTTTTAAAAAACAAGCCTCTTGATATGCTCAGGGTCTGTCCCTCGCCAAACTGGTAGAGCCAGAATTGGCTCACCCTTTTGCGGGTGGATTGAGGGGCTGTAGAATAATTGCCCAACTTCTTTGTTCTCGCTCACTCGCCATCCTCGCGTACCTACCCAAGTACGCTGTGGTGGCTCATTCGCTGCGGCCTCGAATTTGGATCAATTCTTCAACAGCCCAAAAACTGTACTTTTGTACGCCCCCATTGATGATGTGTTGTAAGTAAGAAAACAGAGAAAACTTGGCATTTGGAACTTTTGTTGCGTCGTTGTTTTTAGGGAAAAAACGCTTTTTCCCTCGCCAAACTGGCGAAGCCAGATTTGGCTCACCCTTTTGCGTATGGATTGGTCATGTGAATTTGAAGCGACGGGTATAAAAAACTTGGCATTTGGAACTTTTGTTGCGTAACAAAAGTTTTAGTTACGGGGTGTGAGGGGGAGGGCTGATTGTAAAAAATGATTGAAAAGTAAATAAAAACAATTGGTTATTCAAAAAGTGCTCGTTTGGCATGCCTCTTGAATTAATCCTAAGGCATGAACAACTCACTTAAAAAAATAATCACGGTTTTAGGTTTAACATTCATCATCCA
>JAYRVV010000108.1:0-1770 GCA_041918415.1 Bdellovibrionota bacterium
AAACAGTATCTGCTTTCTGAAGGCATTGAAGTCATGCGCTTAGCCATCATGGGCTATGGCCCCAATCAACCTGTGGATGACAACTCAACAGAAGCCGGTCGATCCAGAAACAGACGTATTGAATTTAAGCTGCTATCAAAGTGATACGGCTTTTTTCCATTGTACTTTTGGCCTCGTGCACATCTACGCTTTTTTTTAAAACGTATGAACATCCAAAGGGTTTGTTCATGATGAGTTACCCAAGATCATGGGTCGTCACCCAAAATTCGGAATTGGGTAGCCAAGTTGTCATCACCAGCAATGAAGATGATCCATTTTTTAAAACCAATTTAAACATGCGCGTGGATATTTTGCTTAGCAAGGATTCTTTGGAGAAAATCAGCCAGCAATCCATCACCATGTTTCATTCCTTACTTGATGATTACAAAACACTCTCGAGCACTTGGACCAAGCTCGATGAGCTCAAAGCCATAGAAATCACCAGTCAATATCTTTTAAACAATGATCCCAAAATTCTAAGGACCATCATTGCCTTAGACAATCAGTATCAATATGTTTTGACGATCGCGTACAGAGAAAAAAATGCCAAAAGCGTTGAAAACACGATTGATCAGGTGCTTAAGAAAATAAAAATTGGGAAAAGACAAAAGAATTGATACAAAGAATTTATGTTTAAAAAAATTGATGAAACCAAAATCAATTCGGACATTTTGATACGAAAATATGAGTTGGAAAACAAACTCAAACTCATTTTCTTACACGACCCTTCTTGTCCCGTGTTTGCCTATCACACTTGGTATAACGTTGGATCTAGACATGAGAAAAAAGGTAAAACGGGCATGGCTCATTTCTTTGAACACCTCATGTTTAAAGAAACCAAAAATACTCCTGAAGGTGAGTTTGATCGTATATTGGAACGTGAGGGAGGCTCCATCAACGCCGCCACCTACTTGGATTGGACATTTTACAGAGAATCCATGCCGTCCAATGCGTTTACGCTCATTCCAAAATTGGAATCTGATCGCATGGTCAATGTCATTTTAAGTTCAAAACAATTGGAAGCAGAACGTGATGTGGTGCTCAATGAGCGCAAAATGCGAGTGGACAACTCGCCGTCGGGTATGCTCTTTGAACAATTGTACCTCAATGCCTTTCAAACACACCCTTACCATTACCCTGTCATTGGCTTGGCACCGGATATTGAAAGCATCACGGTGGATGACTGCTTGAATTTTTATAAATCTTACTACGCACCCAACCAGGCCACTGTGGTGGTGGTGGGAGATCTGAATGAATCAGATGTGTTAAGTGAAATTGAAAAGCATTATGGTCACATCCAACCTTCCACCATTGAACCCCTTCGATTGAAAGAAGAAGCGAAACAAGACAAAGCCAATTTTAAAGAAATTCATCTTACTTTACCCAGTGAAAAAATCTTTCTTGGTTTTAAAACACCGCAATTCACACATCCTGATCATGCACCTTTGAGTGTTTTGCAATCGCTTTTAACAGAGGGAAAAAGTTCCTTGCTCTACAAAAAAATGATTGAGGATAGATCATTGCTCAGTGAAATAGAAGGCTATGTGGATCAAACCGTCGATCCGGGGATGATGGTTTTGATGCTTTCAAACAAGCCAGGCGTTGAATTTGAATCTGTCATGCCTCTTTTAGAAGAGACCTTGAACAATCTTAAAACTCAGGCCGTTTCGGATTTGGATCTTATGAAAGTCAAAAACCAAATTGAAACCTCCTTTTGGTCCGAATTCTCAA
>JAYRVV010000109.1:0-2858 GCA_041918415.1 Bdellovibrionota bacterium
CTTGAAAAAAAATGAAATTTGGGTTGAATCAAAATCAATGGGATGAATTTGTAAGGATAGCAATTGATCCACTTAAGGCTCAAGGTTGTCAGCTTTTTGTTTTTGGTTCACGTGCTCGTGGGCAGCATCATGTATACTCTGATTTAGATGTGCTGATCCATTGTTCACGTCCCTTGCCGACGGGTTTGCTTTTTGAAATCAAAGATCAACTTGAGCAAAGTTCGTTGCCCATTAAAGTGGATTTGGTCCTCAAAGAGCACTTGAGTGAAGCATACCTTGCAAACATTCAAAACGATTTAAAGGCGATCTAAGGGGTAAATTTGTTTGATAAAATTTGATCGACAAAAGCAGGTACTGTTTGGCTTGCTTGACCATAAATGTGCTTGGTAAAAAGAGGGCTTAAAGAAGTTGGTTCAAGATTGATTTCCACACAAGGTGCGTTTTTATGCATGCGCACGTGTTGGACAAAGCCTGCCGCTGGGTACACCTCGCCCGATGTGCCGATGGCGACAAACAAATCGGCTTTTTCAAGGGCCTCAAATGATTCATCAAGACCAAAAGGAATCTCGCCAAACCAAACGATGTTGGGTCGAAGTTGGCCAGGCTTGTTACAGCATGGACAGGGAAGTTTGCTTGTGCAATCGCCGTTAAATTTAAACACTTTTTGAGTTTGTGTGCATTTTAGTTCCAATAAGCTTCCATGCATGTGAAGCAAGTTTTTTTGGCCACTTGATTCGTGCAAGTTGTCAACGTTTTGTGTGATGACCAAAAGTCGATCACCGTAAGCATCTTCAAACTTTTTTAGGGCATCGTGTGCAGGGTTGGGTTTGGTGTTTTCAAGCTGCTTTCTTCGGGCATTGTAAAAGGCGTGAACCTTGGATGGGTTTTTTGCAAAAGCTTCTGGTGTGGCCACGTCTTCAATTTTGTGATTGGCCCAAAGACCTCCCTCATCTCGAAATGTGGCAATACCACTTTCTTGGCTAATGCCAGCCCCGGTGAGCACAACGATACGTTCGAAGTTCATGCTTGCATTTATATCGTTTTAGAGGCAAATGTTCACCAAGAAAATGCTTCAAAAACCTGTGGTTATACCTTCAAGTGATGGGTCTTTAAAACTCGTTTTTACACTCAAGGGGTCAGAAAAGATCCATGCGGTGTACATCCCTAAAAAAAACCGTGTTACTTTATGCCTGTCCTGTCAGATAGGCTGTGCTTTGGATTGTGGATTTTGCTTAACGGGACTATTAGAATTTAAGGGAAATTTTAGTTGTGAAGACATTTTAAGCCAAATTCAGTGGGCCAATGACCTATTTGCAAATAAAGTGACCAACGTGGTTTTGATGGGCATGGGCGAGCCCTTTTATAATCTGACAGAAGTTTCAAAAGCGGTCAGGGAGCTGATGAATTACAAGACGTTTAACATTGCCCCAAGAAAAATCACAGTTTCTACGGCCGGTGTCATTGATGGGATAGATTATTGGGCCAAGCATTTTAGAACCAGCTTGGCGGTTTCTGTGATTGCCGCCAATGACCAGAAGCGTGGCCAATTGATGAGCATCAATAAGCAATACCCATTGAAGGATTTGGTCCAGGCGATTGAGCGATACACATTGAAGACAAACAAAAAAGTGTTTTGTGAATACATCATGATCGAAGGGTTGACGGATCAGGATGATGATTTGACTTCACTCCATGAACTTTTTAAGGGTCTTCGGGTTTCGATCAACCTGATTCCCTACAACGAAAACTCTGTGTTTGGGTTCAAACGAAGCTCACAAGACACAATCTTGAATTTTCGAAAACGTTTGATGGACATGGGTCTTTTTGCAACCATTCGATATTCTGCCGGACAGGATGTATACGCCGCCTGTGGACAGTTGCACGGATGATTTATTGACAGATCTGATTTTGTTGATAGTCTTTTTTTAATCAAACAAAAAGGAGATTGATGAAAAAAATTTCATTGCTGTTGGCTGCTTTAGTTTTTATCGCGTTTTCAAATCTTCAAGCCCAAGATGGTGCAAACACCGGTCTCAATGGAGGGTTTGTGTTTGGGCAGTGGGAAAATGGTGGGTCAGTTTCTTCTGATTTAAGTCTTGGGTTTAGGTATTGGAAAAATTGGATCGGTGGAGACTTTAACCTTGGGTATACATCCATCAATTTAGAATCAACCACACCTGTGGTTGATCAAAATATGATCGTTATTTCGGGTGCAGTGTTGTTGGGCCATTCAATCAAGGAAAACGTGAAAGCCTTTGTCTCTTTGGGGATTTCACGTGAAGATGCCAGCATCTTCACTGGAAGTGAATTGACCTTTACGGCCTTTAATCCAAGTGTTGGGGTTGACATACTTTTGGGATCAAACATGTATTTGGGTTTTGATCTGCTTCGTTTTAGCTACCTTTTAGATGGTGAATTTGAAGCTGCGACCACATCAGTGGAATTGGATGGTTGGTCGTTCGGTTTACTATCCGGCATGAGGGTGGGTTATCATTTCTAGATGCATGGATTTCTTAGCCGGTATCCGTTTAAGATTTGAGAATTAATTCAACCGGGCAGTGATCTGAACCCATGACTTGGTTTTGATGTTTGACCAATTTGAGTTTATCTTTAAAATCTTCATTGGTGCAAAAATAATCAATTCTCCAACCCACATTTCGCTCACGTGCTTTGGCTCTGTAAGACCACCATGTGTAGTGATTTGGACCCTTTTCAAATTGTCGAAATCCGTCAACAAAACCCGAATTTAAAAATGTTTCCATCCACGCTCTTTCTTGAGGCAAGTATCCTGGGTTTATTTCATTGGCTTTTGGATGAGTTAAATCGATGGGTTTGTGAGCAATGTTGTAATCCCCACA
>JAYRVV010000110.1:0-2624 GCA_041918415.1 Bdellovibrionota bacterium
CATACACTGTTGTTTTGAAAACATCCCATGTTTTAAGATATTCCAAAGCTCGGCTTAGTTGCACGTCATCTTGCTTATGGGTCATTTGAATCGTGCTGTTGTTTTGATGGCGCTGCTCATTTTCCAAGTGCCCTTTTAAATCTTTTTCTCTAAAGGACTGCTCTTGCAAGCTGGGCGAAGCATCAATGTGAATGTCGGGAACGATGCCCATGGCCTGTATGGATTTACCATTTGGCGTGTAATATTTCGCAACCGTAAGTTTTAACGCCGATCCATCATCCAAATCAATCACGGTTTGAACTGATCCTTTTCCAAATGAAGGCACACCCAAAACGATGGATCTTCGATGATCTTGCAAGGCTCCTGCGACGATTTCTGATGCCGATGCAGTTCCCTCATTGATCAACGTGATCATCGGTACCATCGTTTCATGGCCTTTGTTTTGCGCCATTTTCTCTTCTTGAAATTTTCCTTTCTTAGATCGGGTCGAAACCACAAGGCCTGAAGGCAAAAAAACATCGGCCACAGACACCGATTGCTCAAGCAAACCACCGGGATTATTTCTAAGATCCAAGATGATGCCCTTTAGACCTTTTTCATTTCTTTTTAAATCTCTTTCCATTGTGGCCAAGTTTTGCTTAAGCTCGGTGTCGGTCTTCTCACCAAATGAAGTGATCTTGATGTAACCATACACCTCATCCATGATTTTAGATGAGACGCTGGCCACTTTAATTTTTTCTCTTTTGATTTCAAGATCGAAAGGTTTTTCATCTTTCCTTTGCATTTTAAATTTTACTTTTGTGCCATAAGGCCCTCTGATTTTTTCAACCGCCTCCAAAACCGTCATGCCGCTCGTGTTTATGCCATCAATCTCCAATATACGATCGTTGGACAAAACACCCTTCTCAAAAGCTGGCGTACCTTCGATGGCTGAAATCACAGTCAAAAATCCATCTTTGATGGTCACTTGCATACCGACACCACCATACTCGCCACTGGTGTCTTCCTTAAATTCCTTATTCTTGGATGGCGGCATGTACATTGTGTGAGGATCCAATCCGGACAGCATACCCTTGATTGCATCGTCTAAAAGTTCTTCCAGATCAACATCTTCAATGTAATTATCTTCGACATAACTAAGGATTTTAGAAAACGTTTCCAATTTTTGATAAACTTTTTGTGGTTTTGCACCCTGTGCCTGAAAGCATAAACCCAACAACATCCAAAGCATGAACTTTCTCATCCTCACTCCTTCTTTAAATCCAACCAATGTTTCGGGTCCTCACTCAGCCCTTTTCTTCGAACCTCAAAATACAAGTAGCTACCTTTCAATGAATCCGTTTCGCCAACTGTGCCAATAAAATCGCTGATTGTCACAGATTCTCCCAATTTTTTATGCAGTTCATCCAGATGGGCGTACATTGTAAAAAACCCATCACCATGATCTATGATGACCACCTTACCATATCCAGCAAACCAATCGGCGTAGGCAACCACACCATCAAACACAGCACTCACCATCAAACCATGTCGCGCCCTTATGTCCACGCCTTTGTGATAAAGCTTAATGCCTAGTTTTGAATCTTGATAAGGTCCATAATTTTTTTCAATGTAACCTTTAACAGGCATTTGCAACCGCCCCATCATTCTTTCAAACGGATGATGAGCTGCCTTGGAATTGACTTTAAGTTGTTCAACCATGGACTGCATTTTTTTCTTTGATTCTTCAAGTTCATCAATGCTTTGTTGATAGTAGCTTTTTTGATCGGTGATCAGGGAAAGTAATTTTTTTCTATTGAGCCTTTCCTGACTGAGCTCTTTTTCTCTTTGCCTCATGTCACTTAAAATCACACGTTGTTTTTCAACCACAGTCTCCAAATCTTTTTTCCTTGCATCGAGAAGCTCAAGATCATCCTCATACTGCCTCAACACCACAAGCTCATTTTTCACAAAGCGTTTGGCCAAATACCGAGCCTGACTTTTGCTTTTTTGATCAATACTGATGCTGGCCATCCATGAAGGTCTTGAAAAATAATGTATGTACGTCAATATGTTTTTTATATTCTTTTGCTTTTTAAATACATGATGCCTTAACTTGTCGTGCTGTGCTTGTTTGTTTTTAATTTCGATGGCGATGCTTGCATTACGTTTATTCAACTGGACAGTTTGTTCATGTATTGAGTCGCTCTTTTGTGAATACGCTCTTAATTCTTCGTAAATTTTTTTTTCTTTAAGTTTAATCTGAACCAATCGCTCTTTGTGCTGCGCGATCTTTTCTTGAACGTTAACTTTGCTTTGACCCAATGACATCGAAACAGTCAAAAGCCAAAGGGTCAACACAAATGAGCCGTAACAAATCTTCATTTTGAATCTCAATAGCGTTTACCTTCGCCCCATGCCCCCATGGCCCCTATCAACAACGCAAAACAGAAGTTAAGCACCATGTCCTTGACCATCAAAAACTGTATGGGACGAGGCATGATTTCAATCCATTGTGGCCAAAAATAGGCTTTGATCACAAGCACCATTATTTTGAGAACCACAAACGACAGCAAAACACCCAAACAAGCAAGCAGCACTCCAGTGGCAATGAACGGCAGCAAAGTGACCATTTTAGTGGCTCC
>JAYRVV010000111.1:0-2408 GCA_041918415.1 Bdellovibrionota bacterium
CATTGCAGGGTGCATTTGATTAAAAACATGGACACTGAGGTGTTCAGTTTAATTAAATTTAACCATGTTCATGCCAATGCTTCGATGGCGAAGGCTTATCAAGATGCGTTGACGCAATCCAAAACGCTGGGGATTCATGCCATGGGACTGTCCAGTCAACAAGTGGATTTAAGCATTCAATGCGATGATGAGCGCTGTTTGAATGGGCAGACCGTTTTGCAATTGCATTTTGAACCCGAATACTTTCACGCTTACTTGGACAAAGCACTGGATATCAAAAGCTCGTTTAAGATCATTGCCAGGGCAATGCTTCAGTTAAGGCAAATGGCCGCACAGAATGTTAACCAAATCGATCAAAAAAAGATCAAGGGTCTAAAACAGCGTATCTTTCTAAAAAACGTCGATCTTGGCCAAGACGCTTGGGTTGATGTCGAAACATCCAAACATGACATCATCATCAAAATCGAAGATAAGGTTTATCAAAAACTCCAAAGTCTCGTTGTGCCCTATGAAAAATTAGATGGATGATCACTTCAGCGTGTTTGGGTGAAAACACAACACAGGACACGGCGCGCTTCTGATCAATTTTTCAGTTACACTGCCAAGTAGAAAATGGCTGATGCCTTTATGGCCATGGGTTGCAATGGCCACAAGATCAATGTTCTTGTTTTGAATGAATTCAATCAACGCGTCAGGTATCTCACCCAATTGCACATAACCCTCAACGGTTTTGTTACTGTTTTTCAAAATCTCATCGATAAAATGTTTCATGGAATCATTGGCTGCTTGCTTCATTTGCTCCTCAAGCCCGACTGGAACACCCATGTTGGCACTGTATGAAAGGTAAATGCCTGACAGATCAAGTACATGAAGCGAAATAAATTTGGCATCTTTGTACATGGGATCAAGAGACATCTTTTTGGCGACTGCCAATGAAAGAGGAGAAAAATCTGTTGGAAGTAAAATGTTTTTCATAAAGCCTCCTTTGGTTTATACATAGCAGTGAAGAGCTTAACAAAACATGAGATCCATCATGTTCTATGCAATGCTTAGTGATATGTCTAGTAATGGATACGAAGGGAGTTTACGCATGGCAACAACTTGGGTTCTTTTAGCGGATCAAAGTCAAGTCAGGGTCTTTGAAGGAGTTCCATGGACGGAGCATTTTAAAAAAGTTCACCACTTTAGCAATGATCATGTTCACCAAAAAAATCAGGATATGGTCTCGGATAAGGCCGGTAGGGTCTTTGACAGTTTCTCAACAACAAGGCATGGGGCAGAAGATGCAAACAGTCCAAAGGCCAATGAACTCAAACGTTTTGTCTCCAAGGTTTGTGATGATTTGTTAAATAAAAAAGGGCAAAACGCTTTTGATCGCCTTATCATTGTGAGCGAACCAAAAGTGATGGGTTTGTTAAGAGATGGTATGAATGAACAAATTAAAAAGAAAATTGTTTGTGAGTACACGGCCGACCTGTCTAGAATCGAAGACAAAGACGTGGCTGGAAAAATTAAAAATCATGTACGATTGGAGAGCAAATAATCATGAAGCGTTTCATTTTAATCATCACGATTCCTTTTATAATTTTTGCACAACAAAAGCTCAAACCCTCAAACATCAGCGAAGTGCCATCGCTGATGTATCAGTTTCGAAGTGAATTTATAGGGCTTGCACCTTACATGAATGACGTCAAAGCTTTTAGCGAAAAGTTCAATGAAACTGAGATTCAAAATAAATTGGAAAACTTAAGCAAGCTATCCAAAGGGGTATTGAAGCATGATCGCCTAAAGAGTGATGGATTTGAAATACCCGCCAAAGCCTTGGAAAATCATTTGGTGGAAGTTTTGAGCACATTTAAAAATGGAAAAAAAGATTACGCTCATCGCATGCTTAAAACAACCATGAACGGTTGTGCCTATTGCCATACACAAGTTCCTTACAAAAAGGCACCCCAGTGGGTGTTTGATGATGTGCATCTCACACAAAACGCGTATGATCAGGCCGAATTCTGGTTTTCTTTAAGAGATTTTGACAGGGCCTTTGGGTTTTACAACTCGGTGTTAAGTCAAGTGGATGGCTTTAGTGAAAGCCAACGAACAAAATCACTTAACCGAATCATGTCAATTGTGCTTCGTATTTATCGATCCCCCAAAAAAGCAGTTGAGGTGTTAACCGTTTTAGAAAAAAACAATTCGTTGAGTGTGTATCAAAAAAACAAAGTCAAAATGTATACAGAAGAGGCAAAAAAATTGTTGAGTTATGAGCATGAGGATTTTTCAAAAAAAACAGTTCGAGAGATGGAACTTTTTGGTGACGAACTGTTTAGAAATGTTTACCCCATCGCAAGGGAGGGGCGGGACCATTTTGTACCCATGGAATTTGGATGTGGTATTTTAAGCGATTATGC
>JAYRVV010000112.1:0-2315 GCA_041918415.1 Bdellovibrionota bacterium
CATCAAATGCTATTTAAATTCTAATATGGTCATGGTGTTCAATGACGTGAAAGTTAAACATGCGAGATTGAATTGGAAATATAAAAACAAAGATGAGGAGATTGTTTTTTTAAAATGTTTAAACGATTATGGTCATAGCAGTGTGTGGGAAGTTATTCTTTCTGGGAAAAAAATTAAACTCAATGAAACACACAAACTCATCCATGGCTTAGATTTTAAAGTCATCTTAAAAAAAGAATCCTTAAGTCATGTAGAGTTAAATCAAAGCCAAATGCAGGTAGAGTTTTTATTAAAAAACCACGCCAGGCTACCCATACCACCTTACATTTTAAAAGCCAGGGAGCAAACGAGTGCTTTTGTGGATGATGGTTTGGATGAAGAGCATTATCAAACATCTTTCGCCAAAGATGCAAAAGCATTGGCTGCGCCCACAGCGGGGCTTCACTTCAGTCAAGCCCTTTTTGACTCGTTAAACCATGTGGAAAAAAAATTCATCACGTTGGAGGTGGGTGTGGGTACGTTTGCACCGCTTACAAAAGCAAATTTTGAAAGCCAGAAATTGCATGAAGAGAATTACAGCATTGATCCAAGCACGTCTAAAGCCATTGAAAGCAAAAACGTGCTGGCCATTGGCACAAGCACCACACGTGCACTCGAAACCTATGCTCGCACGGGACACTCACAGGGTGTGTGCGATTTGTTTATTCAGCCTGGCTATTCCTTTAAAGTGGTCAAGCATTTGCTGACCAATTTTCACATGCCGGGGACTTCGCTTTTGCTTTTGGTGGAGGCATTCATGTCTCGAGCGCTGATTGAAAAGGCGTACGCTCAAGCCATTAAGAACAATTATCGTTTTTATAGTTTTGGCGATGCCATGTTGATCTTATGAAATCGTTTCAATTACACAAAACAGATACTAAAACAAGTGCACGGTTGGGACAAATCCAAACAGTGCACGGGTCGATTCAAACGCCCATCTTCATGCCTGTGGGTACGTACGGCGCAGTGAAAACGCTTGAACCAAAAGAGCTTAAGCAGGTGGGTGTACAAATTATTTTAAACAACGCTTATCATTGTTTTTTAAGGCCGGGTTTGGATGTGATTGAAAGTCTAGGTGGTTTGCATGGTTTGATGTCCTGGGATGGGCCCATTTTGACCGACAGTGGTGGCTTTCAAATATTCAGTCTCAGTGGCTTTCGAAAAATCAATGACGAGGGCGTAGCGTTTCAATCCCATTTGGATGGTCAAAAATTTTTTTTAAGTCCGCAAGATGTCATGAACATACAACGAAGATTGGGAGCGGACATTGTGATGCCGCTGGATGAATGCATCGGGCTTCCGCAAAGTTATGAGGCTGTGAAAAACGCCATGGATCGAACCTTGATGTGGCTTGATTGGCAAATTCAATGTCCATTGAAAGAGCATCAGTCTTTGTTTGGCATCGTTCAAGGTGGTGTGGATCTGCATTTAAGAGAGCAAAGCGCAAAGCAAACGGTTTTGAGAGATTTAAAAGGTTACAGCATCGGAGGCTTAAGCGTTGGTGAGAACAAGCAAGACATGCGAGCCATCACAAAGCATGTTTGTCAGCTGCTACCTCAGGACAAGCCCAGATACTTGATGGGTGTGGGTACGCCCTTGGATTTAATTGAGAGCGTGGCCCTTGGGGTTGACATGTTTGATTGTGTGATGCCCACACGAAACGCAAGAAACGGACACTTGTTTACACACACAGGACACATCTCAATCTTAAATGCCAAGTATAAGACCTTAAATGAGCCCATCGAAAAAGATTGTGCATGCCACACCTGTCAGAATTTTTCATTGGCTTATTTGCATCATCTGGCCAAATGCAAGGAGGTTCTGGGTTTGCGTTTAAACACCATTCACAACTTGTATTTTTACCTAAAGTGGATGGAAAGCATACGAGAAGCCATTGACAATGGCACATTTGTTGAGCTGCTTAAAAATGCACAAAACATTTGGGCAAAAGATTAATTTATTCTAATTTTTCAGGTATTTTTATTTCAAGTTTAAAATCATATAAGTGGGCATGGTTTGAACTTATTTTGATGCTACCCTTTTTAAAGCTTGCATGAGATGCAAAACGAACATCTTTGGATTGCTCATGGTAAGGGTCTTGAATGGGTAAAAAATGTATAAACAACTTTTCAAGAAAAATCGAAAATGAACTGATGGCATCCAAGCGCAAGATTTTTGAATGGTCAAAATAATTTCCGGTTCCATGTAGTAAAGACAAATCAGTGTAGATGTGAGCATTTTTATTGTACAGCTGAAAAAAGCTTTTTTCATATGCA
>JAYRVV010000113.1:0-2158 GCA_041918415.1 Bdellovibrionota bacterium
GCTTCATTGTTATAAGCGCTGACAAATCGACCAAAATGTGAAAGCTCGATGCTGCTGTTTGAACTTAAAGCGTTTAGATCAAACACCTTCAGTTGCTTCGAAAACACACTGATATAAAACAATTGATCGTCGATCACTGACATGGACGCAATGGGTTCACCCACAGTGATGGTGTTTAAAGCGTAGGTGTTAACATCCATACGATACAAAATGCCGGATTGAAGATCATTGATGAACAAATCTTCATTGAAGTACATGCTGCTTGGTAAAGTAAAAGCATCCCCTATGGTGACATTGGCCAGTTCATTAAAATTATTGGCGTCCAAAACAAGCACTTTCGCTGGGTTTTTTAACAAAATGAAAAGTTTTGAATCGTGATACACAACATCCAGTGCCTGCTGCGCCAATGTGAGGGGGTAAGTCACGCATGTTAAAACATAAAAAACATCATCCTTGCTTGTGATGTTGGCACCCGCTCGAATGTGAAACGAAATCAAACCATCATCGCTGACATACGTTTGGCCTTCCTTGGCTCGGTTGTTTTGCAATCCAGAAACCGAACCCATCACTTGGTAATCGCTGGATTGATACTCAACCTTCCATGTTTGACAGCCTTGTTGTTGGTCTGACACCACAAGCGAATCCATGTTGGGATCAGAAAACCTGCCTGCGTTTAGAAAAAAAGGTTTAG
This sequence comes from Bdellovibrionota bacterium, assembly GCA_041918415.1. Classification (GTDB taxonomy): domain Bacteria; phylum Bdellovibrionota_G; class JALEGL01; order JALEGL01; family JALEGL01; genus JAYRVV01. The sequence continues at coordinate 692 of JAYRVV010000113.1, forward strand.
AAGAAAAACCCACAGGTGTGGCTGACAAGGGCAGTGAAGTTGGACTTAATGCGAAGGATTTAGAGTCGCTGTTTACATCAAGGTCATAGGCCATCAGCGTTTGATCCTGCGACACCACAAAGATTCTTGGTTTGCTTTTTGATTCATCAACAGCCAAAGCCGCAGGTCTGTCGCCCACCACGATGGGCCCAAAATTAAGATCATCACTGGCGTCATTGTCCACCCATTGCTCTTTGTTGCTATCCAACACATGCACCACATTGTTTTTTTCATCCGTGACAAACAACAGTTTTCTCATTTCATTTTGATATTCCAGAGATTGTACGGAGGCATCAATGTCAACACCACGACCGATGTTGATCACGCGAGAATCTAAAGAAGATCCACACGAAAATAAAAACATCCATCCAAATAAAAGACTATGGTGCTTGAATTTCATTCAACACATTCCTTGTTGTGTAATCCAACACCGTGATGGTGTTGGAAATAAAATTGGTGATGAAAATCTTGTTCAAATCCTGAGCCAACAAAAGCCTTGATGGATTTTGTCCAGGAAGAATGACCCTTTGAACCACGCTTTGTGCTTGCAAATCAATGACGGTGAGCACAGGTTCAATGCGAGAAAGCACAAACAAAGTGTTTTCATCGTTCGACAACGCAAGATCTTCAACCCCTGAAGCCACGTGATGCATTTGAATCAAATTGGGCAAATAAACCTCATGGGCCGTTCCATTGGCCACCAATTGACTGACATCCAAAATCAAAACCGCATTGAGTCCCGCGTGCAACACATACAAACGATTGGATGAATCCAGCACCATGTTTCTTAAGCCAAGCGATGGAGCAATGCTGGACAATTCAATCACCCCTTCAACGTAGGCATGCTTAGAATTGACCACGTAAATGTCAGAGCCAAGCGCGTTTGCAATAAAGTGAAGCGGGTCTTGACTGACGATGAAAGAAGCGCCTCTGGCGGGAAATGAATTTTCCAAATGAATCGTATTTTGCGACAACAAGGCCAAGCCATTTAAATCAGATTTTTTTGGGTTTAAATCCACCAGGGTTTTATCATCCATGTCGTAAAGGGATACCGATCCTTCAGTGTAATTGCTCACAAGCAAAGCCCTGTGCCCATTGTATTGATTGGTAAATGCAATATCGAAAGGCGTTTCATCGGTCATAAATGAAGCGAACTCAAGTGAGTTTTCTATGAACAAGGGCTGTTGTAAATTCGCTTGAACGATCGCATGGTAGACATTCACTTCATCGTTGTTTCTGTTGCAAACAAAAATTTGATCGCCTTGAACATGAATGCACGAAGCAAAACTGTCGATTTCAAAATTTGAACTGGTCAACAATGTTTCATTTAACAAATCCAAGCCAATCAATGATCCCTTTTCTTTCGATAAGGTTACATTGACGTTGCCAAGCAAGGCATATTGCGTGCTGGGTATTCTTTCTAGTGAC
>JAYRVV010000114.1:0-3345 GCA_041918415.1 Bdellovibrionota bacterium
GGTTTAAGCGGACCAGCTGCCTTACAAGCATCTTTATACTTTCAAGCGGGTGACAGTATTCAAATTGATTTCTTACCGAGCCTAGATCACGAGACTTTGAAAATGAGTTTGCTTCAAGAAAAACAAAAAAATCCTAACAAACACATGCTCAGTGTTTTAGAGAATTATTTTACAAAACGCTTTGCTGCTTGTTTGCTTTTACAAAGCGAGATTGAAAACAAAGTTTTGCAACTGATCTCAAACAAAGAGATCAATCGCTTGGCCACAAAAATAAAAACTTGTAGGGTTAAGCCTTTGTCAACTGTTGGCTATTTAAAAGCAGAAGTAACAAAAGGTGGCATCAACACCAAAGAAATTTCTTCTCAAACTTTTGAGAGCTTACTACATCCACATTTATATTTTGTTGGCGAGGTTTTAGATGTCACCGGATGGTTGGGTGGTTATAATTTTCAATGGGCATGGGCCAGTGGCTTTTGCGCCGGTCAATACGTGTAAGAAAGGGGCTTAAGCATAATGGACCATTTTTTGCTCTCACTTAAAAGTCAAAACTGAAAATACCGTGTTTTTCTACATTCTCTTTATTGTTTTTCAAACAACCTTAAGATTCTCAAGTACATCCAAAAAATATTTTTTTGACCAAATCGATAAACGTGAAGGCTCATTAACAAAAGGCTCTACATCTTTTAGAGCCAAATGCACGTCAAGCGTAGAAATTCTATCTTGCAACAACTTGATCAAAACTACACGATTAATTTTATCATTTTTTTTCAAGTGACCCGTTTGAATGGCTCTATTTTTAAAATGTTTTATATGAACCGGGACATCTTTTTGAAGATACCATAGAAAATCAAACCAATCCCTTCCTTTAACCCGCTGCCCCCAACGACGATACAGTAAAGCATGCATTTTGCCTGCAAAAAGATTTTCCAGCGTCATCGTTTGAACATAAAAAGGCGTGGGGTTCATCAATAACTTTGCCTCATTTTCAAAGCCAAGCGGAGGATCTTTATCCACTTCAAATTTAATTTGAATTAATTTATTTTTTTCAACTTTTATGTTTTCACTGATCAAGAGTAAATGTATTTGCGTGTTCGCCTTGATGAAAGCTGATTCAATTTTTGTTGCTTTGTTAACTTTGGTGATCCTCGCATCAAAACCAAAGGAAAACAGCTCTTCTTCGATGGCCTGAAAATAGGGCGATAAACTAAATTTCATATTTCTTTTATTCAATGAAAATTCCAAATCTTGTGAAAACCGATTTAGACCATAAAGCATTCTGAGTGCACTGCCGCCATAAAACGTGGCATGCTCAAAAAACTTTGACCGCCACAAACCAAGCAGTGCGATTTCTTGGATCACTTCGTGTAAAGCCAACTCGTGGCCAAGAACACCCTTGGGGTTCAATCGACTAACCAAACTTTTAATCAGTTCATTCATACTAAGTCATTTGAGCAATCAAGTTTTTCATGGATTTATCTAAACGAACGCTTTTCATCCTTAAAGCAAACTTAAAAAACAAGCGTTTGAACCCTTGCTTAACACGCAAATCACTTTTTAAATACTCATTGACGTTTGCGATTTGAAAACGATCTCGCCACATCATATCCCACAAGGCCTTTTGAACACTGGCCATTAAAATCGACTTACCGTTGACGGTTGAAAAACACAGCCCATACGTGTATTGATCTTTAGGAACCACAACGTAGATGAAGCGACCCAAATAAGTGTCAAATGTCTTTCTTCTCTTAAACGTTGCAGATTGTATATTTTTCACTGCCTCAGGAATCAAACCATAATAGGACAGGGCCGATTCGAATGAAACATAAGAAGGACCATAGATTAAATTGGCCAAGTGCAACTCACTGACCATGGCGTGATGATTTTCATTGGGAATGTACAAACCCTTTTTAATCCTGATGATGTGCTTTTTTTTCATCAACTCATGAATCTGACGTCTGGGCTGCGCATAGGCCTTTAAATGGTTTTTTAAAAAAACATAATCAAATTCGTCGTTTGGTAAATACATATTGTTTCCAGTAAGTTACATTATTTGTAACATACTGGCTTATTGATTGCAAGTCGTATTTAGGTCATAACCCGTAAGATGACACATTTTAAATATTCCGTGCTGGGGCAATGGATGTTGATTGGATGATCAAATGCAGCCCTGTGTGATTCTAAAACTTGAACCGTTTTTTTGGCCCTACGCGCGCAAGCCCTAATCAAATCCAACCACTCGCCCATGTGCACAAGCCCTGAACAACTTGATGTGACCAAAACGCCACCTTCTTTAAGTTTTTTTAAAGCCTCGAGATTTAGAAGATGGTACATCTTTAATCCACGCTCTTTTGATTTGATGTTGGGTACCAATTTCGGAGGATCCAAGATGATCATGTCGTATTGCCCTACAGAAAGTGACTGTAATTCACTCAATGCTTGCCCCTGTTTACATTGAATGTCCAAGGCGTTTAACGTTGCATTTTCTTTAGCCTGCACGATGGCTTGATGCGACTCATCCACAGCCACCACTTCTCTGGCTCCAGCCTTTTTGCATTGAAGTGCAAAGCCCCCATGGTAACAAAACAAATCCAGCACTCTCTTTTGATCTGCATATTTTGCTGCATGAAGATGATTCAATATTTGATCCAAAAAAAGACCCTTTTTTTGAGACTTGGTAAAATCAACCCTGTACAAAACACCATCGACGTTGAACAAAAGAGGCTCAAAGTTTTCTTGAATAATTTTACTTGATATCCCCTCTTTTTCACAAAACTCTTGAGGAATTTTCAAAATAATTTTTGATACACCTGTGCAAGTACACAAATAATTTTTGATTACTTCGTAATATTCAAACACACTTAAACTGGTGATGGAAATACTTAAAACAAAATCATAAAGATCAACCGTTAAGCCACTTAAACCGTCACCCTCTGAATTGATCAAACGACAACATTTTTGCTTACCTCGCAAGCGTAAAGCCAAATCGATTTTATGTTTAAACCAATCGATGTCTGGTTTTGAACTTTCATCAAAAGAATAAAGTCTAAGCGAAAGTTCACTGCTTGGGTTAAAAAAACCATAAGCCAAAAATTGATTTTTCATGTCCCTCACAGTGACCCAATCTGCCTTCATTGGGGTCTGTTCATGACACATGCCCCTAAACACCCAAGGGTTAAAGCCTTTGATGGCCGCTTCACCTTTTTGGTTAACCAAGATGGTTTGTTCAAACAACATGCTAGAAGCTTAAACGAAAAGCTTTTTCTTTATTTGCAGCTAAAATCCATTGCCTTAACGAAGGTAATTTTTGCATGACTTTCATGTATCGAATCGCGTTTTTATTTTTGA
>JAYRVV010000115.1:0-2145 GCA_041918415.1 Bdellovibrionota bacterium
ACCATCAAAATTGTGCAAGACATCGGTGTTGATTATCTGATTTCATATGCTAAAAAAATGGGCATCACGTCGAGCCTTCAATACAATCTATCCATCGCACTTGGATCATCTGGCGTCTTGCTTTCTGAACTGGCCAGTGCCTACAGCGTGTTTGCCACGGGTGGAAGAAAGCCTAAGTCTTTTCAAAGCATCATTAAAATAGAAGATTTAGAAGGCAACGTTTTAGAACAAAATGAAGCGTTTGACTCAAGCCTGAATTTGAAAGAACAACTTCAATTAAGCCAAGATAATGTTTTAAAAAGCCAATCTTACCAACAGGCAGTCACCGCAGGACAGGAGGCCGGTGCCGCGTTACCCGAAGATTTCATTATATCACCGCAAACCGCTTTCATCATGACCAACTTATTAAAACAAGTGATCACGGCGGGAACCGGCTCGCGCGCAAAAGACATTAACCGACCCGCAGCGGGAAAAACCGGTACCACCAATGAGAATCACGATGCATGGTTTGTGGGTTACACGCCCAATTTACTGACTGTGGTTTGGCTTGGGTTTGATGATTCGGCCAAAAGCCTCGGCGCAATGGAGGACGGTGGTCGGATCGCCACGCCCATTTGGCTTTCTTTTATGAAAGAAGCATTGAAAGACAGTGCCGTTGTTGATTTTAATGAACCCGATGGCTTGATCAAAGTGAAAATCGATAAAGGCACCGGAAAATTGGCAAGCCCTCAAAGCACAAAAACCATCGAAGAATATTTTTTAAAGGGAACAGAACCTGGAAACACGCAAGCGCCAACACCTCAAAACACAGATCAATTTTTTCTCAATGAATAAGCTCTTTTTACTGGTGTTTGTTATGTTTTTTTCCTGTTCCAAAAAAATCCATATTTTGGAGCAGGCACCATTGGCCACTCAAAAAAAAATTGTTTTGGAAGGTAAAATTAAACTTCGAAATTTTTTTAGAAGCTACTGGTATCCACCATTAAAAGACAAAGACTCCATGCATATTGGCATTGTACCTTCTCAAGATAGAATTACATTTAAGGCGCTTGGCCCTCTAACCATACATGTTTACAGCGAAGAGGCCATTGTTGAAGTTGCATCTCCAAAATCTGTGGTCTGGGAAGTTTTTGAATCCAGAATCAAAAGACCTGCACTGGTCAATTATTTTCCAGTCGTTGACATTCGTTTGTTTTCAAACACCCATGTCAAACCTACTGATGTAGATGCCTTTTGGACGGACATGGGTTTTTTCAATGCCAAGTGGGTTGGACCGCCACCCATGGATGAATCCATAAACTTTGCGGGTTCGCAAAGATGGATATTGTCGCTCACCCAAGCCTCATCCAAAGAAGATGCGCAAATTGTTTGTAAAAAAATTGCGCACAAGACAGGAAAGTTTTGCAAAGTTATATCGCGCGTAGAATTACCACCGTTGTTCGAATTTAAACTGAAGGCTCAAAACAGTAATTTTCAAAAAACATTTGAGGGTTTTGTTGAAATCATGAGCAAGGAGCCTGTGCTCATTCAAAACTTTTTAGCCGATCAAAATGGCCAAGATGTTTCCACACAAGCCTATGAGGCACCTTTGTTTGTCGTGCCCAACGTTAATCAGGTTTTAAGTTTGATTCAACAAACCCAGTTGGAAAAATACCTTCAGGCCGTTGTGCCATCAGAAATATTTCCATCTGCACCCATGGAAGCCTTAAAGGCACAGACGATTGTGGCCAGAACCTATGTGTTTAGACATTTGGAAAACCAGGCGGCCAGCGTGCCCTATTTGATTTGTGCCAGCACCAACTGCCAAGTGTACAAAGGAGCCAATCAAGTTCAGCCTTCAACCACACAAGCGGTCAATGAAACAGCAGGACTGATCGTTTGGGCCAAAGATGGTGAACCTGCACAAACGTTTTATCATTCCATCTGCGGAGGTCACACCGAACGCAAAGATAAAATTTTTGGATTTCCAAACACTTCGTATTTAAACGGAGTTTCCGATACCATGGATGGATCTGTTTCATCTTTGTTCGACAATGACGATGTGTCCAATCACCTTGAACGGTCCAAAGATGAATTTTATTGTGGTTCTTCGAGTCTCACGCGTGATGATCGTTGGCATTTTCAAAAGGAGATATCCGCAAGCGA
>JAYRVV010000116.1:0-3088 GCA_041918415.1 Bdellovibrionota bacterium
GTGAGTTCTTTTTTGAAGACGATACATTCACGTTAAACAAAAGAACCGCACTTGGCATTTGTGAAGAGATTCTCAAACGCAATTTAAAAGTTACATTTTCAGTCAATGCACGCGTAGACACCGCAGATTTAGAGATGATGACGATGCTTAAAAAAGCCGGTTGTAGGGAGCTTTTGGTGGGCTTTGAATCTGGAAATCAAGAAATTTTGGATAACATCAAAAAACGTGCAACGGTTGATCAAGCCAAGGTCTTCATGGAGCGAACGAAAAAAGCAGGTCTGGATGTTCATGGTACATTTGTGCTTGGATTGCCGGGTGAAACCAAAAATTCAATGAAAGAAACCGTCGATTTTGCAACCAATCTGGGATTGCACACCTTGCAGTTTTCTGCAGCCATGCCATTTCCAGGTACGGAGTATTTTAATTACGCCGAAGAAAAGGGCTATTTGCAAACCAAAGATTGGCGAAATTGGCTGGATCCAAAGGGTGAGCAAACGGGTGTGATCAGTTATCCGGGTCTGACCAAAGAAGAAGTTGAAGCTGGTGTGAATGATGGATTGAGAAAATTTTATTTCAGACCAAGTTACATGATTAAATTTGCATTTAAAAACAGACATTTTAAAGATTTTCTTAGAAAACTAAGGGGTTTTTTCCATTACGCATCGTTTTTATTTGCAGAATTTCGACGACAAAAAAGTAATTTAAAGGCATAAGTCCAAGTTGGATGAGCGATTGTCAGTTCTCTCTTAAAGACATTACGGTTATTGTTGCCGCCAAAAATGAAGAAAAAACAATTCTTAAATGCATACAATCTCTGCTGATTGCGTGCAAGGGGCAAGCCAAAATTATTTTGGTGGATGATCAATCCAGCGATCGAACGCTATTAATCATGCAAAAATTTGTCGATCAAGTGAGCATCATGAATGGAGAAGGTCGTGGTCCGGGCCATGCAAGAAACAAGGCCATGCAGCAAACAACGAGCGCCTTGGTGGCGTTCACCGATGCCGATTGCATGGTTGATCCAAATTGGCTTGAACAATTGCTTTTTGCCTTTTTGAAAGCGAGTGTGGAAGTTGCCGGCGTTGGCGGAAGACAATTGTCTTGGATACTTTTGAAAGGCCATCGCATTGCTCAATTTTTTGATCAATTGCACTTTGTTTCAAATTACATTCAAAAAGAAAGCGTGCAATTAAAACACGTCTCGCACAACCCAAGCTGTAACGTGTTGTACAAGCTTGATGCCTTGAAGGATGTTGGAGGCTTTGATGAAAAACTATGGCCCTGTGAAGATTTAGATCTGGACATTCGATTGAATAAAAAAGGGTATCAATTTTTAAACCATTCAAGTGCCGTTGTTTATCATTTAAGACCTAAAAATTTAAAAGAGTTGTGGCAGATGGTTTCAAGGTATGGGTTTGCACATGTGGGTTTGATAAAAAAGCATGGCTTGTGTCAAAAAATTCATTTTTTATCATTGCTTGTGTTTGTATTCGCTGTCTTTGGTTTTGTGTTTCCTTTGTTGATGTTTAAGTTTTTGATTATAAGTTTTGTTTCATTGATGGTGTATTATTTTTTTCAATCCAAATCCATTGTGAATGCGCTTTTGTTTTCTTTTTACAGTTTCTATTGTTTAATGGCCTGGATTTATGGTTTGGCTCGAGGTTTTTCATCAAAAATGCACATGGCAAGGCAACATGGATAGTCTTTCGATCATCATTCCCGCGTACAATGAAGGCGAACACATAGATCAAATAGTTCACGATGCCATAGCCGCAGGCATGTCCAATCAAAGCTTGTGTGGTTTATTAAGCATTGAGGTCATTGTGGTCAATGATGGGTCAAGTGATCAGACCCTTGAAAAATTAAACGCCATCAAGCATCCATTTTTTAAAGCCGTCAGCCATGAAAGCAATTTGGGATATGGAGCCGCCTTAAAAACAGGATTTGAAAATGCAAGAGGCAATGTGTTGGCTTTCATGGACGGTGATGGAACCATTCAAGGACAATCCATTTTTGATCTTTATTTAAAATTAAAAACCTTGAACATGGACATGGTGGTGGGGCAGCGCTTTGGTCAAAAAGGATCTCAAATGCCCTTGATTCGAAAATTAGGCAATCATGCTTTTGCGAAGCTGTTAAGTTTTTTGTCAAACCAAGAGGTGAAAGACACCGCCAGTGGCATCAGGGTGTTTAGAAAAGAAATATTGGATTTGCTTTACCCATTACCAGATGGCATGCATTTTACACCGGCGATGAGTTCCAAAGCAGCTCATGAAAAAATAAAAATCCTTGAAGAGCCCATCGCGTATGCCAATCGGGAAGGTCAATCCAAATTGAGCGTGATCAAAGATGGTATGCGCTTTTTTCGAATCATTTTGTCAACCGTGTTGCTTTACAATCCGTTCAAAGTGTTTTTTATTTTGGGCATGCTGCTGATGCTTGTGGCGTCTTCTTTGATGCTTGTACCCACTTACAATGTCCTTAGCGGCAAGCAATTTTTATTTTCAGATTACATTTATCGATCCATTGGGGCTTTGTATTTTTGTGTTTGTGGGGTTCAGGTCATTCTTTTTGGTGTTTTGGCCAGATTCATTGTTTCAACATTTTTTAAGCGTTTTGAAACAGGCAGTTACATCCATCGCGTCAATGATGTTTTAAAAGTCTATGATCGCTTGGGGTATTACGGGCTTGGAGTTCTTTTTATCGGCATGTTGATCAATCTTGCCTATTTTTCTCAATACCTGTTTACGGGGTATTTGGACATTCACTGGGCTTTTTTGCTTGTGGCAGCCCTTCTGGTGATCGTTGGCTCACAAATGATCATCACCTCTGTGCTGTTTTCTTTGATTCGAAATGTTTCCAGCTCAGTTAAAAAATAAATTTTACTTTGGCCAGTAGTCTGGATGAATCACCAGACCATGAGTAAGGTTCACATCAGCAAATTGCAGTTCATTGATTTTTAAAAACTCCATGCTCGATAAAACCAAAATCAAATTGGAGATCTCGGTGTCAGGATATTCTGAGCCAAGTTTTCTTAAATCGTCGTCCGTTAAGCCCAATTTTTTCCAAAATGCATAAAATACATCTA
>JAYRVV010000117.1:0-7187 GCA_041918415.1 Bdellovibrionota bacterium
ATCCACTTCTGCGTTTCTTTCGCGCCAATAAAATAATCTACCGGGCTTTCGAAGTAGCTCCATTCCCACGATGACTTCAAACACTCTACCTCTCTCTTGTGCACTTAAATCTGCTTCGAGTACATGGGTGTACAATGCAGGACACAATGGAATGATTTTTGGTGAAGAACTTTTCACTAAAACTTTTTTACTGGAAAATTTAAATATCTGCTTAATTAAATGAGCCCCCTCAAACAATTCCAAATAATGCTTGATGAGTTCAACATTCCCCTTATCTTGAAGTTGCCCCAACAGCTTGGTGTAGCTGATTTCTTGCGCAGGATAAGAACACACCAAATCAAAACATTGGCGAAACAACGAAGGTGAACGTACACGAGCTAAATTTAAAATGTCTTTTCCGATCACAGTTTCCACAATGGATTCTTTGATAAAATTGAGCCATTGAATTTTATTACGAATCATAGGGTAACTTCCAGGGTATCCTCCAAACAAAACATATTCATCCCAAGTGAGTTTGTAACCTGCCTTGCTTTCTTCAAAACTCCAGGGCCATACTCGGTGCAACAAAAATCTTCCCGTTAAACTTTCGCTTAAACCTTGTTGCAAAAATAAAGAGCTTGATCCCAATAAAACCATTTTGGTTTTGTGGCCTTTTCGTTTGTTTTGATCCCACAAATCCTTAATAAGCTCTGACCATTGGTCAACTTTTTGAATTTCATCCACAACAAACAAAACATTTGAACCTTTTTGTTGAGCCACGGTGTGTTGTTCATAAAGCCATTGAGGTTTTTTGGGCAAAAGCCCGTCGGCTGAAACGTAATGATAGGGCTGTGGATGGTCTTTTAAAAATAATTCCACCCCCGTGGTTTTGCCCACCTGCCGTGGTCCCATGATCACTTGAATGAGAGGGTGTTTTTGATTTAAGCCATCCTCGAGTGCTTTTAGAAATGAAAGTCTGAGCGTATTATTCATTTTGATAGATTAACCTATCAATTTTAATAGATCAAGCTATTAAGAATTGGGCTTGCTTTGGGGTCCTCCAAGCATGCTTAAACAGTACGTGATGACGACAAGTGTTCAAGAACGAAGACGATCTTTACATATCAATAGATGCGTTGTATTTTTGCGCTGTGGATCCAAGACTTAACAATCATATCTTTCTTGTTTTTATTTTGGGACTGTTAGCCCTCAGTTCATCCTGTGTCCTTAAAAGTCAGCACGATCAAACTGTGGCCTCCTATGCAAAGGCAGCCTCAGATATTTCAACGCTTCAAAACCAAAATGAAGACTTAAAAAAAGAAATCAAGAAGCTTTCAAGCTCCAACGACGATTTGAGCGCACGCAATGAAGAACTTTCGCAAACCAACATGATGTTGGTTGGAAAAAACAAGGAATTATCACAAAAGGATCTTGAACTTCGTAAAGAAAAAATCCAAGCCAGTGTTCAAGACAGCAAATCCAAGGCGAGCATGATTCAAAAAAACAAGATGTTTGAATGTTTAAGCCTAACGTTTGAGAACGACCCACATATTGAAAGTTTTGAGTTATCGATGAAAGGCTCTGTGATTTCCTTTTATTTGTCCAACGAACAGCTTTTTAACAAAAACAAACTTACTTTGACGCAAGATGGATTAAACAGAATTAAAAGCGCTGCCTCATGCATTCAAAACCAGGGGGACATACAACTGGATGTCAAAGCCTACAGTCACGCAAGCGATTTAAAAAAACTAAGCTCCAAAGCCAACAGTGTTTGGGAGCATGCATCCTTAAAGGCAGCCATGGTTTGCGCCGCTTTTCATCAAAACGACGTTGCCGATTCGCTTTTGTCCGCACAAGGTTTTGGCTACCCATTAAATCTCAAAATCAAAAACAACGAGCCCTTTGTTGGTCTACACATCATCATTCAATAAAACCCCTAAAATCACACAAAATCAGACCCTTGACATTTCTCGCACTTGAACTTATAAGCCAACAACCAAATACACAGGTGCTTTAACACATCAAAAAATGTTGTTGGGCGTGTTTGCCCCCTTCTGGTGGCCCGTTAAGGGAAAGTGAAGCATGTGAAATTCCTCACATGAGAAAGCGCCAAGGTTTAACCAAACTAAAGAGAGGAATACATCCATGTCAGTCACAATTCGTGATCTATTAGAAGCAGGTGCGCATTTTGGCCACCAAACTCACCGTTGGAACCCAAAAATGAAGCCCTATATTTTTGGTTCTAGAAACGGCATTTACATCATCAATCTTGAAAAAACAAAAGAGCAATGGTCGAAGGCACGTGAAGTCATTGTCGAAACCATTTCAAGGGGACAAAAAATATTGTTTATTGGAACCAAACCACAAGCCCAAGAGATTGTTAAAGAAGAAGCCACAAGGGCTAAGCAATACCATGTGAACAAACGATGGTTGGGTGGCATGCTGACCAACTTTCAAACCATCAAAAATCGCATCGATCGTATGGATGCGATTCAAAAAATTAAAAACGGCCAAGAAGGAATCAAGCTTTCCAAGAAGGACATGGTTGAGTTGGATAAAGAAAATGAAAAACTAGAAAAAAGCCTCTTTGGCATTAAAGACATGAAAACTTTACCCGGCTTATTGCTCGTGATCGATCCCAAAAAAGAGCACATTGCCATCAAAGAAGCGAACAAACTGGGCATCCCTGTGATCGCCATCACGGACACCAACTGTAATCCGGATGGGGTTGAATATGTTGTCCCTTCAAATGATGATGCACTCAAAGCCGTGCGCTTGTTCTTACAAGACGCCGCGGATGCTTGTTTGGAAGGTGAGAAAAAATTTGAAGATTTCATTCAAGAACAAAGCAAAGAACGTCTCAAGGCACAAGCTCAAGCCCAGCAAGCTCCAGCTCAAAACGTTGATGTTTTAAGCACAAGTGAGCAAAATCGAACATTGGGAGCGTAAATCATGGAAATCAACCCACAATACATCAAAGAGCTAAGAGAAAAAACGGGTGCCGGCATCATGGATTGTAAGCGAGCGCTGGCCGATTCTAATGGTGACATGAACAAAGCGGTTGAGTTTTTAAGGATCAAAGGCCTTGCCTCGGCTGAAAAGAAAGTTAGTCGGGCAACCAAAGATGGTTTGGTCACTTCCTACATTCATGCCGGTGGCAAAATCGGCGTGATGGTTGAAATCAATTGTGAGACTGATTTTGTTGCACGCACACCTGACTTTCAAAATCTTTGCAAAGACATCGCCATGCACATTGCCGCCTCCGGACCGATGTACGTCAAAAAAGAAGACGTCGCATCAGATGTGATCAACAAAGAACGAGCTGTGTTCACCGCTCAAACCATCGAAAGTGGCAAACCTCAAAATGTTGTTGAAAAGATTGTTGAAGGAAAGGTTGCAAAATATTTAAGTGAGATTTGTTTGTTGGACCAGTCTTTTGTTAAAGACCCCAGCAAAACCATTGAACAATACATCAAAGAAAAAGTGGCCTTGCTTGGCGAAAACATCTCAGTGGCTCGCTTTGCCAGGTTTCAGTTGGGTGAAAACAAGGGAGATTGATTAACACCGTGAAAGGTCCAAAATTCAAACGTGTGCTGTTAAAAATATCAGGTGAAGCCTTGGCCAAACCTGGTGGTTATGGCATCGATCCAGAAATTTTGAGTCAACTTTCAGATGAACTCAAAGAGCTCGTTGAAATGAATATCGAGTTGTCCATTGTGATTGGAGGCGGTAACATTTTTAGAGGCGTTGCTGGCGCTTCCAAAGGTATGGACCGGGCTTCGGCCGATTACATGGGTATGCTGGCGACCTTGATCAATGCATTGGCCTTACAAGACGCTTTAGAGGCAAAAGCAGTCTTCACACGCGTCATGAGTGCCATTGACATGCAGGAAATTGCAGAACCCTACATTCGAAGACGGGCCAAAAGGCATCTTGAAAAAGGACGCGTCGTCATTTTTGGTGCGGGCACAGGTAATCCATTTTTCACAACAGACACAGCGGCTTCACTTCGAGCCATGGAAATCAATGCCGATGTCATACTGAAGGCCACCCGTGTCGATGGCATTTTTGACAAAGATCCGCTCTTACACAAAGACGCCACAAAGTATGAAACCTTAAGTCACCTTGAAGTGCTTAAGAAAGGTTTGAAAGTGATGGACTCAACCGCCGCTTCACTGTGCATGGATAACAATTTACCCATTTTGGTCTTCAACATGACTGTCAAAGGCAACATCAAGCGCGCGGTCATGGGCGAATCCATAGGAACTTTTGTTGGACAAAAAGATTTAAGCACAAAGGGAGGTCGATCATGAGCCAAGCCATCATTGAGCAATCCAACGAAAAAATGAACAAAGCCGTATCCAATTATCAGGTTGAACTAAGCAAAATTCGAACGGGTCGTGCATCACCCAATTTGTTGGATAACATTAAAGTGGATTATTACGGAAATTTAACTTCCATCAGCCAGATGGCAAGCGTCAGCTGCCCTGATGCCAGAATGATCGTCATCCAACCTTGGGATCAAGGTTCGCTTGATTTAATTGATAAAGCCATACAAAAATCCGACTTGGGTCTGGTTCCCCAAAACGATGGAAAAATCATACGACTGCCCATCCCCGCCCTCACCGAAGAAAGACGCAAGGAATTTTCCAAACATGTGGGAAAATTGGCCGAGGAAGCACGTATTGCCATACGAAACATTCGCAGAGGCGCAATGGATGATCTAAAGAAAGCTGAAAAGGACAAAACAATTTCAGAAGATGAGTCAAAAAAATCACAAGAAAAAATTCAACAAATCACCGATGGCCACATTAAAAAAATCGATGAAATCTCAGGAAAAAAATCCAAGGAACTCCTTGAAGTCTGATCTTTGTTTGACTGACCCAAGCAAAATGCCAAGGCATGTCGCCATCATCATGGATGGTAACGGACGTTGGGCCAGAAAAAATAGATTCGCTCGGGTTATGGGCCATCACAAAGGAGCCACCACGGTTAAAAACATTGTTACGCATGCCTGCTCACTCAACCTTGAGTACCTCACGCTCTATGCGTTCTCAACCGAAAATTGGGCAAGACCAAAAACAGAAGTTGCGGCCTTGATGACTTTGCTTAAAAAATTTTTAATTTCACAACGAAAATTACTCATGGAGAAAAATGTTCGACTTAACACCATTGGAGACATCCAAAAACTTCCCAAAGATGTTTTGATGGTCTTAGATCAGAGCAAAACACTCACACAAAAAAACACGGGTCTTGTATTGACTTTGGCGTTGAGCTACTCAGGAAGGGACGAGTTGACCCGAGCTTTTCGAGCGTTGGGACAAAAACTTCTTTCTGGTCACATTCAAGTCGATGACATCAACGAATCCACCATTTCAAAGGCCTTGGACACCCAAAACCTACCTGATCCGGATCTGATCATACGCACAAGCATGGAATTTAGAACTTCTAATTTTTTACCCTGGCAAAGTGTCTATGCTGAGTATTACATCACCGATGTGCTCTGGCCCGATTTTGGAGCAAAACATTTTGACCTTGCACTAAAATCTTATGCTCAAAGAGAACGAAGGTTTGGTAAAACCGCAGGACAAGTCAAAGCATCATGAGTACATTAAGAAAAGTTGCCATACTGGGCTCGACCGGATCCATTGGCCAAACAACTTTGGATGTGATTCGCAAACATCCAAACACGATTGAAGTTGTTGGGTTGTGTGCAGGTAAAAATGTTCAGGCCTTGATAGAACAAATCAAGGAATTCAAACCAAAGATCGTGGGAATCAATGATGAGGCTGGCGCTTCAAGCATTCAAGCTTTATTTCCGGATGTGAAGGTTTTTTTTGGTGACGAAGGTCATCAAGCCGCTGTATTGGCAGCTGACCTTGTGGTGTGTGCCATTGTTGGGGCGCAAGGACTAAAATCCACCCACCATGCCGCTTCCTTGGGAAAAACCATTTTACTGGCGAACAAAGAATCCTTGGTTGTTGCGGGTCAGCTGATCATGTCAACCGCTTTGAAAAACAAGGCCACCATCCTACCCATTGATTCAGAACACAGCGCGATTTTCCAATGCCTTGAAACAGGTCAAGGCGTCAAAGGTTTGGATAAAATCATATTGACCGCTTCCGGTGGACCTTTTTTTCTAAAACCTGAAATTGATTTTAAAACCGTACGTGTTGAGGATGCGCTTAAACATCCCAATTGGTCCATGGGAAATAAAATCACCATCGATAGCGCCACCATGATGAACAAAGGCCTCGAAGCCATTGAAGCCTTTTGGTTGTTTCAATTAAGGCCAGAACAAATTGAAATCATCGTTCATCCACAATCCATCATACATTCAATGGTTCAATACATCGATGGATCCGTGATTGCTCAGCTGTCCGTTCCAGATATGTCTGGACCCATCGCTTATGCACTTTATCATCCCAACCGAGCATCAAACGTGATGAATCCTTTGAAATTATCCAAAATCAAACAACTGACTTTTTTTGAACCTGATCATGAGCGCTTTAAGCTTCCCGCTTTGGCTTTGAAATGTTTACAAGATGGCCCCACGTATCCATGTGTTTTAAATGCCGCCAATGAAGTTTGCGTTGAAGCATTTTTAAACCATCAAATAAGGTTTTATGATATACCCAACGTGGTGTCTTGCATGCTCAAAGAGCATCAACCCAAACACTTAATCAGCTTAGAAGCGTATTTAACCCTGGATCGCGAAGTCAGGATGGACACAAAAAAAAGAATTGAAAAAGGAGAGCTTGAATGATTCAAAATGTTTTTTTATTTGTGGTTCTTTTTGGAATTTTGGTTTTTATCCACGAGCTCGGACACTTTTTAGTGGCGAAATTTTCCAATGTGTATGTGGAACGTTTTGCGCTTGGCTTTGGTCCGGCTTTGCTCAAAAAGAAATGGGGAGAAACAGAATACGCCTTGTGTGCATTTCCACTGGGTGGTTACGTCAAAATGCGAGGAGAAGACCTCGATGAGCAAACACAAGAAAGCCTAAACCCTCAGAAAGACCCAAGATCTTTTGCCAATCAAAGTGTTTGGACAAGAATGGGCATCGTGGCCATGGGCCCAAGCTCTAATTTCTTGTTGGCCATTTTAATTTTCACCATCATGATGATGGTTGGAACCTATGAACCTAAATCCGTCATTGGTTCAATCACACCTGGCTCACCCGGACAAAAAGCAGGCTTGCAAAGAGA
>JAYRVV010000118.1:0-6373 GCA_041918415.1 Bdellovibrionota bacterium
CGTGGGTTCGTTTTGTTTTTGAGCCCGCCTTCGCGGGCATGGCGTCGGGGACAGCAAATTTATAAAATTTGGCCATTAAAAAAATTGCGAGCTGGCGAGCAATTTTACAAGCCGCGGGATGAGATGACCGGACTGAAGCCGGGTTTTGTAAATTACACATATTAGAAATTAGCAGTTTTTGCTTTTGAAGGATTGAGCCATATTCGAGGCGGCAGCGAGTAAGCCACCGCAGCGCACTTAAGTGGTGCGTGAGGAAGGCGAGCGAGCGACAACGAAGAAGATGGCCAAAGATTCAAAAGCATTGGGCATGGGTGGTGAGAGAGGTCGGGCCGTAGGCATCTTTTGCGGTGGCAAAAGTGACCGGAGGGAATCGGGTCGGGGACAGCAAATTTAAGTTTCCGGGCCCGAATAATGATTGGGGAGAACGCTGTGAAAATTAGTTGTGGCAGAGGGAGCCAAGGAGTGAGGAACTGGTTACCAGTAACGAGGGCTATCTTGGCAGTCGTAATGATAAGTGGTGGAGGGTGGAGCATGGGCAAGAAGGGCACGAGCACGTTCTTTGAAATCGAAAACGTTCGGAAGACGGACATTACCCGGATCGACATCGGTGAGTACGACGCAACCTTGCTCTCGAATGGCATCCAGAAGATCAATGTACTTAGATCCGTGGAAGGAAAAGAGATGATCTTCTTCTTGGAGGCGCTTCAAGGGGCGCGTTTTGAAGAGGCGTTCAAGGTGAGCACGAGGTGGGAGTTGATTTTCGTAATGAAGAGTGGGGAGGAAAAACACTTTCGGGCCTCGGGGACGTGCGTTCGTTCGAATGTGGCAGGCTCGGCCAAAGCAAGGACATGGATTCTCGATGAGGCAACTCTTGAGCCTCTTCTTCCCAAGGAAATTCGGGGAACCAACTAATCTAACAAGGGAAGTTTAGGATTGATTAAATCGGGGGCACAGGCCTGGACCCGAATTATGCTTCCTGGTGAATCTAGATTAAATAAAAAGCAGTACACAAAAGCACCATAGAGATTTTTCATGAGTTATAAGAATTGTATATATAACTCATATTATGCTATATTATGAGTTATAATAATAAATGAATAAACTTATGAAATGGAACTGGCAACACAAAGACTGGCCGAGCTTTCAATACAACGAAGACGCATTGAAGCCATTGGAAGAGAGATTTCTTCATCAGAGCGGTGTCTTCCTGGGAACTTTGAAGCATGTTTCTGACCATGAGAAGGAGAATCTCAAGATCGACATTATCAGTGACGAGGCACTTAAAACCTCGGCCATTGAAGGGGAAGTTTTGAATCGCGACAGTTTGCAATCGTCCATTCGCAAGCAGTTTGGTTTGACCGGCGCAGTACGCAATATCTCTCCAGCCGAACAAGGAATTGCCGAGATGATGGTTGATCTTTACAGAGACTTTCGGCGTCCTCTCTCAAATCGGATCCTTTTTACCTGGCATCGAATGCTTACAAAGGGACGCAATGATTTGCACGATGTTGGGCGCTACCGTACTCATGCCGAAGCGATGCAGGTGGTTTCTGGATCGCTAAGTCATCCGAGGGTTCATTTTGAAGCACCCCCTTCATTGAAGGTGCGTACGGAAATGAAAAGATTTGTCACGTGGTTCAATGCGAGTGCTTTAAAAACGAAGTCGAACTTGTCGATCTTAACACGAGCTGGCATTGCTCATCTATACTTTGTTTCCGTGCATCCTTTTGAAGATGGCAATGGTCGTATAGGTCGCGCCATTTCAGAGAAAGTTTTATCACAAGGTCTAAGACAACCAACGTTGATAGCACTTGCTCACCAGATTGAGAGATATCGAAAGCGCTATTATCAGGCCCTAGAGGATAATAACAAAAACTTGGAGATTACATCCTGGCTCGTTTACTTTTCCGAAACGATTCTGGATGCTCAATCGTACACACAAGAGCTCCTGGAGCTGATCGTTCGCAAGGCGAAAGTATTCGAGAAGTTCAGGGGCCAGTTGAACAACAGGCAAGAAACGGTGATCATGCGTCTTTTTGATGCAGGTCCCGAAGGTTTTGTAGGCGGACTTAGTGCAGAGAAATACTTAAAGATCACTCATACCTCACGTGCCACCGCGACACGTGACCTTCAAGATCTTGTAGATAAGGGATTACTACGGCGCACAGGTGAATTGAAGAGTACGAGGTATTATCTTAACGAAAAAATTGAAGTATGATCGTCCTTGTCTCACTTAACTGGGTCGCTTTATAAAAAGGCCCTGTGAGCAATTTTATTAACTGCGGGGTGAGACTGTAGTGCTCTCTTCAAAACAAGATAAAAGTCATGCAATATTTCAAAAAAATTGTTGGGTTTTGTTTCTCACGCAAATCAGACTACGGTTATTTCCAGACTTGAAAGTTTTTTAATCAATTCTTTTTAAATCAATTTCTGTGGCTGTAATGGTTTTTGTAAATGTAGTGTTATTGTTTAATTGAGCAGTAAGAATGAAAGAATATGAATCGGCTTTCTCCATGTCCCAACCGTTATTGTTGGGGTTGGTTTGAACGCCAAGATGTAAAATTTGCTCACCAATCAAAGACAACTCCGTATCGTTGTTGATGAGCCAAGTTTGTTGCTCTGATGTGAAGGATTCAATTCCATACCATACATCTAAAGTAATGCTCATTTCTTCAATAGGATCAATGATGCTAAAACTTCCAAGATGATATTGACAACCTCCATCATCCACATCTGGGCAAGAACCCGAATAAACAATTTTATATTCTAAACCACTAACGGGATCAACTCCTGAAAATGATCCTCTATAATTGGGCGTGATATCAAAATCAATTTGGCCACATGCGCTTAAGCTAAATATTGAAACAGCAAATGATAATGCTAATATTTTTTAATAGTTTCCATAAAATACTCCGTTTATTTGTATGCTCATTTGAATAATTTAATGGGCAAAAAGCATGCCAAAATTAAGAGCCTTGTATTATGGGTATATTTACTGGATATAAGAATCGCCTGACACCCGACACTGACAGCTTGACACAATTCGCGACACAATTTTGGGGACCAACTAATCTAACAAGGAAAGTTTAAAATTGATTAAATCGGGGGTACACAGGCCTGGACCCGGATTCCTAGGATTTTACCCAGTTCTCGATGAGTCGATGAATTTGCGTTTGATAAGGAACCCCCATCGCCAGTGCTTTCCTTTTGATTGCATTCAGTAAGGGCTGGGAAATTCGTAAGCTGATAAGGCGCTTTTTGGAAACTTGAGAAGACTGCAAAAGACGAAATTCATCCAGAAACTTAACAATTTGCTCGGGAGACATTTTTTTACATTCCTTGAGATAATCCGTTTGAAAATATTGAATTGTATGTTTCATAGGGGACGCTCCAATGCCTTAATATCCTCAAAATCCTGTGGTCTTCCTGCAATTTTCTTCATCCTGATCAGCTCATCCTTTGCCAAAACACGAACCCTTTTCCCAGCAATGTTGAAATTTTTGATCAAAATCTTACGTTTTCCATAAGTGATGATGATGTCCACCAGGCGTGTAGGATCTTTTGGGTCATAAAAAGACCAAGCCTTAAGATTGCGATTTTTCATGTATTCTTTTCGAAATCGAAAAACATCCTGGCCCGTGACAGGAAGTTTGGGGTGTAGTCCCAATGATTTTAGAGCGCACTCACAGTGGATGTAGTCCTTCTCAGTAAGGGCGATAACCAGATCGAGGTCAACAGTTCCGCGCACAACACCATGGAGTGCCACGGCATATCCTCCCGCAATCGCGTAAGAAACCCTCGCCTGGTTGAGTGCTTCGACAACTTCTATGATAAACATGCATATACAAGTATATACAAAAATAATTTGCCAGGCTACTAAATCTGAGGAATTCGCGAGACACAGTCCTGGACCCGGATTATAAAACTAAGCTTTAAATCGAGAGACGGATAGCGCTTTGGGATGAAACTCTAAATTGCATAAAGTTTGGAGTCTTTTGATTTGCAAAGTTGCAAATATAATTCTTGAAAATACGTATAAATAATTATACAATATTTTATATGAAAACTTTGGTGGATGTTTTCTCTTCTAAGGCCAAGTTTAAGCTGCTTTCAACGTTATACACGCTTAAATCTGGGGCAAATTTACGTTTTCTTTCTGAGCTTTCGCAAATCAACCTTCGCTCAGCCCAGCTGGCTTTGAAACATTTAAAACAAAACAATTTGGTCAGAGTTAAGACAAGGGCGAACGAAACACACTATACTTTAAATTCCACGCATGATTTATATGAACCTTTGACAGCAGTGTTTGATGCACTACGTGCATATGAATTAAAACAGACCCGAAATATTTGTAAGCAAAAAGCTGACACTGTATTTGAATTTATTGATCAAACACAAAATCTTGTAAGGACAAAACAATGAATTTACTTTCGGAGTTAAAAAGAATCATCGGGATTCTTAGGAGTGAACACATTCCCTTTGCACTCACGGGTGGAATTGCGGCAACGCTTTACCGATTTAATGTACGAACCACTCAAGACATTGATTTTTTAGTAGCTCTTGAGTCCAAACAATATGGAAAAATCAAACATATATTGAAGTCATTATCCTACGAAGTTTTAGAATTAAGAAAAGCAGATTTGGAAGGAAGTCCCAAACATGCACAAAAAAATAAATCTACTCCAATTTACATGTTGTGTGGAAGAAAAAAAAATTTCTTTGGAATTGATTTTCTGCTGCCAGAGTTTAAATGGTTTAAATTTGTTTTTGAAAATGCACAGAAAAACATTCAATGTATAGGAGATATAGAATTTCCATGCATCACACGGGAAGACCTCATGATTTCAAAATTATATGCTTTGGCTAACAATGCAACTCGTTTTAGCGATGCTGATGATTTAAAAGAATTGTTTGGGCAAAATTTTGATGAAGTAGAAGTGATCGAAAAAATGGAATATCTTGGACTTGAAATACCCTTAGCACTTCATACAGTTACACCAAAAAATTTGTTGAAAATGTCTAAAAAAATTAAAAAAAGAAAAATGAACCTTTGCAATTAGATGTCTGGCAATTCGTGGGAACACAGGCCTGGATTCGGATTATGCTTCCTGGCGAAGTTCTAAACGTTCTCTCTATTGAGCAAGGCATCACCAAAATGATGGTTGATTTTTACAAAATTTTTCAACAGCTCAAGTTGTTTTAGTTGCACGGATTGGTTTTGCCATCAGGCAAGATAAAATTGGCTGGTTCCAATAGTTTCCAACCACGTGATATAAACTCATTGTATTTTGCCTGTGCCACGTCGTTGAGGAAGAAATCCCTGTTTCCAAAAGAAACCCCACAAAAAGGTTCCGTTGGGTTTGAGCTGGATGCTTTCCTCCAAAACATCATAAAACTAATGTAAGTTCGTGGGCCTTGATACCAACCCAATTCAAAGGGAAGATTTTTTGATTTGGTTAAACTGATGGCTGCAGAACAACCCATTTTGTTTGGATGAACACCATCGTTGTTAATGATCAACTGTTGTGTACCTGAGGGATTAACATAAAAAAGCGATCCGTCATCTGACAAAATGGCGAACTCATACATGCCTTCCTCTTCAAGGTTTGTTAATTGAATCTCGCCTTTTAAAAACAAAGCGAAATATTCTATTAAAACTTCACCACTTTGTTTTTTGAGTAAACCACCGTTTTTATCCGCAAAGCCATTGGTAAACTCACTGGTGCGCTTGTTAATGCTACTTAGATAAACTTTGTTTTGAACAACCAGTACACCATTTTGTCCTGGAATAAACGCATTTACACTGGGAGGGTAGCTCGCCGGAATGGGATCCATGTATGTTAATGTTCCGATGATGCCGTTTTTCGATGAAGCTCCCGATCCACCCAGAGGGTCACAAATGGCGTTTGGATCATCAGGATCTTGACTGTCTCCATCAACTGGCGTGGTGATCACCGTATCTACGCTTGCGGGAATGTCTCCAGCGATATCAAAGCCAAATGCACCCAATCGTTCAAAATTGACATGACTTTCACACGAGATGGTAAAAAACAAACAAAGACTTAAATACAAATAAAATTTTTTTTGCACAAACACTCCCAAGAACCTTAAAAGCAATATTTGTACCAACGTTTTAGTTTTTAAGTGTTCTAGTATTTTCAATAAGTTAGACTGTTCTATTCGTATAAATATTACCCTGGATATTGATTTAAAAACTAATGTAACGTCAAAGCTATGCTAATGTTATCAAAGCGTAAAACTGTTTTCTCACTTGAAGTTACGTGCCAATCACTGACCAGATTTTAAAATTTCAGGTTTGGATTATGGTTTGTATTTCAAAATCAATAAAACGAACTTGTCGGGCCTGAAAAAG
>JAYRVV010000119.1:0-4024 GCA_041918415.1 Bdellovibrionota bacterium
AGATTTTAACGATTGCCAAGCGGATTTGGACCAATTCACCGATCGAGCCAAACGCTTAATGGAAAGCAATGAAGATGATCTTGAACGCTATAAACTTAAGCGCGTGATCAAAGGTGAATTGAACCGGGAAAGATCAAAAGAATACAAATATCGCTTTGTAAAGCTGCATGAGTATTTAAAAAACGCCCTCGCGCATGGCTGTAAATGCAAGTCTTAAAAGGGGCTGTTGAATAATTGACCATCTTCATCGTTCTCTCACTTACCATCCTCGCGTACCCAATTCGTTCGCTAAAAGACTAAACTTGTCTTTGAACATTTGGGAATTGCTTCCACACAGGGACGCCGCAGAATTTATCACCTTCCGTGCATTTGGGAGTGATCAAGCCATTTCGAATCACGCAAGGTGGACCAATCCACGATTTTAAAAAAGGGTGAACCTCAAACACTTGATTGAGTTCTTCCATGCTTGAATGAAAGATTTCTTCCTGCGCGTTCAAACAGGTTCTCAATGTCCAGCGATGCAAGAAATTTAACAAAGATCCTGATTCGATGAAACGCACATGCAAGGCATTGGGTAAAATATAAAGGGCATCTTCTTTTTTCACACCCATTTCACACAAGGTGTTTTTGATTTTCAAAATTTCATACATTAATGTTTGATACATTTCAAGCGCTTGATCGTTTCTTTTAATCAACATGGGTGTGAAATAATCAGGCTCTTGCGTGTCAGACAGTGACAGCCACGTACGCGATCCGGTGATGGTGCGATGTCTTTGGTTTTGTGAATCGGCGCTGTGGCTAAGTTTCTTATAAAACACATATTGAACGTGATTGAGCACCCTCATCAACGGCGAGTGTGTGGATAGATTGATCTTTTCCAAACGGTAACGATTGCACGATGGATCAAGCACTTTTTGAATCAGTTGGTCGTCGTTGAGGTTTTTAGCCCCGGCGCCTAAAACCAATCTGATCGATGTGCACAATAATTTTTTTGCATCCGGAGTGTAGGATAAAAGTTTTGTCAATTTATGATTTTCCAAAATCAGATCGTCTGATTTTGGATCATAAGGCAAAGCTTCTTTGATGTGCTCATGTTCAAGTCCTTGTTCGAAAGTCAAGGGTTGGTCTCCGATGCGAGAGAAAAAATCCGGATCCGCGTGACGGGCGAGATCGATCATTTGTGAAACGACTTCGCGGGCTTCATCACAGACATCGTTGGTTTGCATGGATCGATACAAACGATGAAGCACCAAGCCCGAGCATGTGTAGACAAGTGAGGCATGGGTGGCAATGGGTAAAACATACCTGGCAACTTCAATGGCTTTTTTATCTGCTTCAAGTCGAACCGATTTGAGTAAACGTTCATGGGGATGTCGGTCTGCATGGCGAATGCCGGACATGATTCGAAGGGTGTCATTTTTAAGGGTTTCACCAAGACGTTGGTAGGTGTCAAAACATTTACGGATGGTTTTTTGGTATAGCACAAGCGCCTTTTCAGGCATGTTTGGTGTGTAGGCTTGAATGTCATCGAGTCTTACGTAACGCTGACTCTGTTGATCTGAGTTGTAGTAGGGAAAGCTGTGAAGCACCGACCAGATCAAATGCCTTGAAACATTCTGCATTGAGTATTCAAAAGTTGCATGTTGATAGATGGTGTGATGACCCGCATTGTAGGTAAGAGGCCCAATGAAATCTTTTTGTTTTTCTGTAACCTGATGGGGTAACACGATGTTTGGCGAATAACAGGTGCGTGCTGCAGCGATGGCATCGCTAAAGGCATTGGGTGTGTGGTATCGCAAACTGATAGATGGTTTGTTGACTGTAAAATTCATATGCAAACGATGTTGTTTATAATCGAAATTGACCCAAGACAAGAAGTAAATTTGAATAGATTTTCAAAATAAAGTACACACGAAGCATGAAAGAAATTTTTGACATGCCTTTATTTCCACACCTTTATGCCATTCCCTTGAGTGTGCTCTTGGGTGTATTCATTGGCTTTTTTGTCAGAGCCAAAATCGACGACGAAGAAAAAAAACCAAGGAAACCCCAGGTCTAGTTTCCATTGAGGACGATTTGGCAGAAGGTAACGAAGCAGATGGTACTTTTTCAGACCCGACCAGTCTAAAAGCTTTAAATTCAATCGCTTGCACAAATGGGCTTGGTCTATGTCACTAAAACGTTTATGATTGATAAGGGGTTTTAGGATGCAACAAAGAAACAGACCCGTTTTTGCTATCGGTGTGGTTTTTACACCTGTGGTGCGCGTTCTGATATGGATCAACGTGCTGGTCTATTTGTTTTTAAACTTAAGTGCCTCTAAACCATTCACAGACTCGATGACCATGGGGCAAGCCATTCTTTCTTTGCTGGGGTTGGTGCCCAGCATGATTCAATCCCAATGGGCCTTGTGGCAACCCTTAACTTACATGTTTGTTCATCAATCGTTTTTTCACTTGTTGTTTAACATGTTGGCCTTATGGATGTTTGGTTCAGAATTGGAAGCAAGATGGTCGAGTCGATCATTCTTAAAATATTATTTATTCACCGGTGTGGGTGCAGGTCTTGTGAGTTTTTTGCTCAACATTCCCACCATTGGGGCATCGGGAGGGGTGTTTGGTCTTTTGCTGGCTTATGGATTGATGTTTCCAAATCGGGTGCTGTACATCTATTTTGTGATACCGCTTAAGGCAAAGTATTGCGTGTTGTTGTTTGGTTTACTTGAAGTTATCGCTTTGATTCATTCAGGAAAAACCACAGGCATCAACCATCTGGCTCATTTAAGTGGTCTATTTTTTGGGGCTTTGTGGTTTTTGTATCACATGCCAAAAAACACATGGATCGATTGGCTTAGACAATATCAAAGAAAAAAAATGAGAAAACGCTTTCGTGTGGTTGGGACCGAATTAAAATCCAATCAAGATGAATCTACCAATAACGATCAAATGACCATCCATTGATCGATCATCGTAAAAAGCAATGAATTCATACATTCATTGATGAGTCTTTACCTTTTATAAAAATTATTCTATGGACCCATCATGGAAATTCAAGCGTTGACGCCATTGATGCGCCAGTACATGACGATCAAAAACGAATACAATGATCACATTGTGTTTTTCAGAATGGGCGATTTTTATGAAATGTTTTATGAAGACGCTAAGAAAGCCGCGTCCATCTTGGACATTGCGCTGACGTTTCGGGATAAAAAAGCACAAAACCCAGTCCCTCTGTGTGGAGTACCTCATCACAATGCAAACCCATACATCTATAAGTTGGTGGACCAGGGTCATAAAGTGGCCATTTGCGAGCAAATGGAGGACGCACGTTTTGTTAAGGGCTTGGTCAAAAGAGAAGTGGTTAGGGTTGTCACGCCGGGCACTCAAAATGAAACCGTACCCAATGACCTGAACAATTACTTGCTTGGCCTACACGTGCTCGATCAAAAGTATCACTTGGCCTGGATCGATGTGGCCAGTGGAACATTCATGGTTTTGGATGGATTAAGTCTTGAGCAGATGGTTCAAGAATTTAAAAAATTGGATCCAAAGGAATTGGTGTGTTTTGAGTCGCTCAAGGGCAGTGATTGTGTTACTTCATTGCTTGCCATCAATCCGTATTTGATGATCACTCATGTACCAGATTGGCTGGCCTTGCAAAGCGATGAAAAAATATTGCAACGCTTTGGTTTGACCCATTTTCAAGGCCTGGGTTTAGAAGCAAATTCACCTTCTTTAAAAGCAGGGTTTGGTCTCATTTATTATTGTGAATCCATCAACAAGTTGAATCTGTCGCACTTAAAACCACCCAGACCTTTTCGACTAGGTGAATATGTTCACATGGACGCGACCACCAGGGAGCATTTGGGCTTGTTTCAAAAATCCAACAAACAGCTTTCCTTGATGGATGTGTTAAACAAAACACAAACCAAAATGGGTCTTAGAAAGCTTCGCTTTTGGATTGAAAATCCTCTGAAAAATAAAAATGAAATATTGAAACGTCAAGGTGCGATTGAAGAGTTGCA
>JAYRVV010000120.1:0-4021 GCA_041918415.1 Bdellovibrionota bacterium
AAAATGAAAATAATGAAATTGCGGTTTAACAAAAACAGTCCATTTGGGTCCAATTGAGAAAGTCATTTGTAAGTTGGTTCCACCCAAAAGATAATCTTCATTGACATCTAATCCGTCGTCGTCTTCTAGATTGTTTTCATTTTGAAATTTGATCCATGGACCAATGGATAAATCAACAAATTCTGATAATTGTTTTGAAACATTTAAATCCAATGAACTTAAAAATTGATTTTGAGATGATTGGGTGGCAAACAATTTTGAACCTGCTTGCAAATTCCAGTCAAATAACAATACACCCTTTGATTGACCTTTATGATTAAAAAGTACTTTCATGTTCTCATCATCCACAGATTGACCAAAGGATTTAAAGACATTTGTGTCTTTTTCAAGACCTACTTGCAAAGTGGTTTCCTGACTATTTTGTGCAAAAATGTTCGTGGCTAAAATCAAAAGTGCCAAAAACAATTGATTCATTTTTTTGATTTTTCAGTTTTTAAATGCTCAATGTTTTTTTCGACAGTTGATAACAAGTCATTCAAAGATTTGATCTCTTGAACGTACAAATCGAAAGTGTCTTGCGCTTTTACACCAGGTGTATTGATGATAAGATCCTGTTTTCGATTTAGATTTTCTAAATATTGATTTTGGGTTTTGACATCTCCCAGCGTGGCGATTTTTTGTTCGTTCACAATCGGATCATTGATGTTTTGTGTGTCAATCACCTCTGAAGGCTGATCAATGGGGTCTTGAGGATTGGGGTTATCCTTGGATTTTGATTGGCTCAATGCATTTTGAAGTGGCGTGGTTTGTGATGTCTGTGTTTTACGTTGTCCAACAAAATTTTGCTCTCCGAAAAAGGATTCTTCATCAATGAATTTTGCCAATTCTTTTTTGATAAAAATTTGTTTTTTCATATTTTGAATTTCTTGCTCATAATCCTGAATTCTTTTTTTAATCATGGTTCGTAAATCCTGAGCGGATCTGAGCAAATCTGTACTTTCTACGCGATTTTTTAAATGCAAATCGACAGAATGTATCACGGTGTTTTGCATGCCAAATTGTTTTTGCATGTTCAACAACAATTCATACTCTTGAAGCAATTTCAAAATAACAAGTGCTTTTGTTTTATCAAACGTCCCATTTTGAAATTGCTCGCTTGTTTGATCAAACAACTGGATTAATATCGCCTTGTACTGAGTGATTTCATTTTGAATTTGTTTGTTGTTTTCTTGTTTCAAAATTTCTAGTTTTTCAATGTCATTGGCCAGTGCTTGGGCAGCTTTTAGGGATTGATTCAAATAATAGTTTTTCAGCGGATTGATGCTTTTATCGGTTTTATATTTATTCACCGTTTGCATTTCATTTCTAAGTTTTTGAGTCATTGATTCGATGGCCGCTTCATTTTGCATCATGTGTTCTTGTGTTTTTTTAAGATCGATCATGCGATCTTGGCCAAAGGCACCAAAAACACCAAGGGCTAAAACGATCAAGAAACTTTTATGCCTAAGCGATCCCATACTTTTCCATTTTATAATACAATGCACTTGTTTTAACACCTAAGATTTGAGCCGCTTTTGTTTTGACATACCCTGATTCTTTCAATGCTTTTAGAATCATTTTTTTCTCTAAAGATTCCAGAGCCTCGTTTAAATAACCCAAGTCACTAGAATCACTATCTTTTTCTTGGTTTAAAAAATTAAATTCAGTGGGCAAGTGCTTTAAATCTATCAAGGATGAGTTTGAGAGTACAAAAATTCTTTCAAGCGTGTTTTCAAGCTCTCTCACATTACCGGGCCAATGATATTTGGATAATAGACTAAGCACTTCGTTTGTAAATTGCTTCTTATCGCCTGTCTTGTACTCCCAATGTTTGGTGAAATGCATACAAAGCTCTTGAACATCGCCTAAGCGATCCCTCAAAGTAGGGGCCTCGATTGGAACAATAAACAAGCGGTAAAACAAATCTTCACGAAACCGACCTTTTTGTACTTCTTCTTTTAATTTTCTATTGGTTGCAGCGATCACACGAACATCAACTTTGATTGTGTTTTGTCCACCCACCCTTTCAAAAGTTTG
This sequence comes from Bdellovibrionota bacterium, assembly GCA_041918415.1. Taxonomy (GTDB): domain Bacteria; phylum Bdellovibrionota_G; class JALEGL01; order JALEGL01; family JALEGL01; genus JAYRVV01. Next base: position 2,077 of record JAYRVV010000120.1, read on the forward strand.
GTCTTGTAAAACCCGAAGCAACTTGGATTGAACTTCCAATGGAATTTCACCGATCTCATCTAAAAAAATGGTCCCTCCATCAGCAATTTCAAATCGACCCGATTTTCTTTGGATTGCACCTGTAAATGCCCCTTTTTCATGGCCAAACAATTCACTTTCAAGCAAACTTTGAGTTAAAGCAGCGCAGTCTGTTTTAATGAAGGGTTTGTTTTTTCGGCTACTTTGCTCATGAATGCTCCTTGCGATTAACTCTTTTCCAGTGCCGCTTTCACCTGTGATTAAAACAGTGGAGTCCGATTTGGCAACTTTAGCGATCAAATCTCTCAATTCAACCATGCAAGAACTTGAGCCGATCAAATGGTTTGAAACAGGTGCCATCTCTGTTCTATAAAACTGGTTTTCCTGATTTAACTGAATGATTTCAAATGCTTGCTTAACTTTGACACGAAGCAACTGTGGCGTAAAAGGCTTGGTGATGAAATCAAATGCACCAAGCTTCATCGCTTCAACGGCAACATCCACTGTCCCAAACGCTGTGATCACCATCACCATCGTTGCAGGTTCGATGGACTTGATTTGTTTTAACACTTCAATGCCATCGATTGGGTTCATTTTTAAATCCGTGATAACAAAATCGGGCAAGTGATTTTTAAATTGTTTGATGCCATCTACTCCATTGTCACAGGCAAACACTCGATAACCCACACTTTGAAGTGTTTCGCACATGCCTTCTCTTAATGTTTGGTTATCTTCAATGATCAGTACGTTTTTCATGATGGGTCCATGGGAAGTATTAAACGGATCGTGGTTCCTTGTCCAACCTGAGAACGAAATTCAATGGTTCCTTGATGGGCATCGACAACTTTCTTTGACAATGCAAGCCCCAGGCCCGACCCCTTTTCTTTTGTGGTAAAAAATGGACTGAACAATTTGTTTAGATCTTGTGGCATAATTCCACAACCCTGATCAATAACACTGATGATGAGCTGCTCGTTGCTTGACTCATATTTTAATATGATGGTTTGATCATTCTTTGAAGCATCAACCGCGTTGTTTAAAAAATTAATCAGAACGCGTTTGATTTGTTCTGAATCAAAAAACCAAAAAGTGATGTTTTTATCTTTTTGAACATCGATGTGAATGTTTTTTATTTTTTGCTCAGATTTTACAAAATAAAGAAGATCATTAAAAAACATCTCCAAATCAACCTTTTTAACATCCAACACCACACCTTTGGCAAAATCCAAAAATTCTTGCGTTAACACTTTGATGTTTTGAACTTCATTGGATATTTTTTCAATGAAAACATTTTGAGCCAAATCGCTTATTTTTTCCTTCAACAATCCCAAAAACAATTCAATTCCGCCAAGCGGATTACGAACTTCATGCGCAATTCCTTGCATCATCATTTGCAATTCTTGATCTCTCTTGTGCAATTTTATTCTCATGTCTTCCAGCGTGGATGACAAAAGACCGATTTCATTGTTTAAATCGGTTTGAATTTTTACAGACAAATCTCCCTCTCCCATGCGTTTGGCATACAAAGCCAATTTTTCGATGGGATGCACAAGTTTTTTTGAAATGATTGTGCTGACCACAAAGATCAAAACGATGCATATTAAGACAAAATACAAAAGCCCGTTGGTCAGGTTAATTAAACTGTTAAAAAAGTTGGCGTTTCCATCAACCCCAACAAAAGCCACAACCTGACCATCGTTTAAAACCGGAGCAAAGGCACTTTTGTATCGCTGATCTTCGTTACCATGAATGGTTAAAGAGCTTATGGCTTGCCCCGATTTGGTTTTAAGTATTTCGTTTTGGTGGATGATGTTTTTGGAATACAAAGCACCCGGTCCTATGCCTGTGTTTGTATCCAGAAGGCTTTGATTGTTGTCTAAAAACAAATAAATTGAAGACACATCGTTGACTTTTTGAAGCTGTCTAA
>JAYRVV010000121.1:0-2731 GCA_041918415.1 Bdellovibrionota bacterium
ATATTTGTATTTGTGCTGGCTCATTTCCCAAAAATCTTCTGTCGAATATTTTTGCATGGCCCTTTGAATTTTCATTGCCCCAGCGTTGTAGCCGGCTGCAGCCAAGTACCAGTGATTGAATTGGTCATACAAATCTTTTAAATGTTGAGCGGCTGCGATGGTGGATTTTTCAGGGTCACGTCTCTCATCAATCCACCAGTTAGTTCGTAAGCCATAACGCATGCCTGTTCCTTTGATGAATTGCCAAGGTCCGCTGGCTTTTGCCCTTGAGTAGGCATAGGGTTTAAATCCGCTTTCAATCATGGCCAAATAAACCAAGTCTTGGGGCAGGTCATTTTTTCTCAAAATGTCTTGCATCATGGGGATGTATTTGCCCGACCTGGACAACCAGTTAACAAAATATTTTTTTCCCGAACCTTGAAAATAATTGATCCATTTTTGAACTTGCTCATTCATCACAATGGGTATGTCAAATTCACTTTGTGAATTTTTTTGTTCAACCGATCGCGTGATCGCTTCTTCAACTTCTTCACCGATCACGTGCTCATTGTACGCTTCAATGAGGTTTTCACCGACGCTTTCATAATATGGCTTAACTTCGCCGTTTGTGTTTTGATCGACCGCAGTTTTGGTGACGGGGGTCTGTTTAACTGGCACACATGGCTTTGAGTCACACGCTTGGCTGGGGTTTGGAGTCGATGCAGAGACTGGTTTTTTTGTTGAAGCGCAAGAAACAATAAAAAGACAAGATGCAATATAAAAAAATCTGTTTTTACAACGTGACAAAGTATATCCTTCTTTCTTGTAAGCAGTGAAAAACTTGAAAAAACCCAAGAAAATCCCGTATTGAAACTATAAAAAATACCCAAGTTGATGTCAATAATATATAAAAATCGCTTTAAATTTCGAAAAGTTAGGTCCTGATGAGAATGAGAAAGTTTACGTTTTTGTTGTTGTTATTCGTACGTTTTGTTTACAGTAATGATCTTGAGCGAAAATACGTATTAAGGATAGATCTAAACGACGCATCTGGTCGCATTTATCCAATCCAAACCAGCATTGAATTAAACAACACCTCAAATCAAGAGCTTACACATGTTGATCTGGTTTTATATCCCAATCGATATCAAGAGAGTTTAAAACCCTTGGATGATTTAAATTACCATCAATTTTATCCCTATGGGTTTTCCAAGGGAGCGTTTGAGGTTTCATGGGTCAAGGTCTTTGATCGGATGGTGTCATTTTCATATGTACACAAGCAAGAAATCATACGAGTTAAGTTTGAAAAGCCCATTGAAAAAAATGAAAAAGTGCAAATCACCGTTGATGGGTTTTTAAAAGTTCCAGAAAAATTCGGATCATTTGGATGGTACAAGGGCACCTTGTTCCTTTTGGGTGGTTTTCATCCGATGGTTCCGGTTTTGATGGATGATGGCTCTTTTGATGTTTCAAAGGAGTGGCCATTGGCCAATTGGGAAATCCAAATCAAAAGTTCTAAGCCAGCAATGGTTGAAGAAATTCTTTTAAGGCAAAGGGATCATGAAGAGACAGTGTTGTTAAACAATCGCAGGATGATTTCTGTTTTTTCATCAGAAAAAATAATTAAACATCAAGTTGAAAATGTTGAATTTTACTTGACCAATCGTGAGCCTAAGAAGTTTTTGCTTTGGTTGGATCGGGTGTCCTTGGATTGGTTGCGTTTTGTAGAAAGCAAGAAAATGACCTGTGATGTTCGTTTGATACAAGCACCATCAAGAGATTCAATCATCAAGTTGTCGGATCATGTGTCGTATTTTTCAGACCGAATGTTTAAACTCATCAATCCGCTTAAAAAATATCATGCTATCGTTTTATGGTATGCGATGTTCAATCAATGTTTGGTTGATAAGATACAACCCAAGTCAGGTTACGACCACCGCTTGGTTCAAGTCTTGTCTTGGTATTGGGTTGACCAGTTCATTGAGACCATGAACATTAAGGATCGTGACGCGAGAAACATCAAGGCCCTAAGGTTTTTTAGTTTTATACCCAGCATTGATCAGTTGATATTTTCGCCCCAATTTGCATTTGTGGATGCGTTTTACAACAGCATTTATCCAAATGATCCAATCAAGGATCATCCCATTGAATATTATTCGATGTATCGAAATCCACGAACAATCTACGAAAAATTAAAAGATTACTTAACGATGGGTGAACTGAAGGAAGTGTTACAAAACATGCCGACTGATTTTGAGTCATCAAAACACAGGCTAGATCAATTGCTCTTCAACAAAGATGTATCGTCAAACCAGATTTTTTTGCCACAACCGATGACCAATTACAGATTGCAAAAGCACAAGCATCAAAAAGTCAATGGAAAACACCACCATGAACTTTTGATTCGTAAAGAATCAAAAACCGTGGTTAAAGAGCCGGTTGAAGTTCTGGTTGAAGAAAAAAACGATCAAAAACATCTTTTCATTTGGAACGACAGCAATGAGCAAAAGGAGTTTGATTTTGAGCTTGATACAAAGGTTAAGCGAATTTCAATTGATCCAAGATATCGTTTGCTTGAAAGCAGACGATCCGACAATGATCGGCAAAAACGCTATAAATTTCTATTAACAGAACTGATCATGAATTATGATTTTAATGAAAACCAACCCATAGCCATTGTGTCATCACAGATTAGAAAAATTTATGAGGGCTATGATCGGTATAATTTTCATTTCAATTATTTTGGCGAGAC
>JAYRVV010000122.1:0-17037 GCA_041918415.1 Bdellovibrionota bacterium
AAGAACGTTGTCACTTCTCCTTCTTCAGAATGAACAGTGATATTTCCAAGGTGTTGATATTCAATGATCGCTTTGGTGAGGTATAACCCCAACCCCGTTCCTTTTCCATTTCTCTTAGCGGTATAAAAAGCATCAAAAATATGAGCCTGCTGATCCAAAGCAATTCCTGGTCCACTATCTTGAATTGTGATTTGCACTTCATCTTGTAAATCATTTACAATAATATTGACCCGCTGCCCTTTTTCGCTTGCTGCATCAATTGCATTATCTATTACATTCATGAACGCTTGTTGTAGACTAGCAAAGGCATTAACAATGCACTTGTGCTGATTAGAAAAATGAATAGAAACTCCGAATTCTTTTCTTTTTCCTTCAAGTATTTTTAGAACTTGTGAAATTGAGTTAACTATGTCTGTTTCTACAATCAATGTTGACCCTGTGGTGTAGCTGCCTATGGCTTCTGTAATGGCATGAATCCTCGAAACAGAATGACGTGCATCTAGAAAAGCTTGTTTCACAAGATCGCTTTTTCGAGCCAATTCGTTCAACTCTTTGATGGCTGCATCAGAATTTGAAAAATCAATTGCACTTAAGCGATCAAATTCTCTACGCAATCCTTCAAGTGAATTCATGGCAAACATCACTGGATTTCTTATTTCATGAGCAAGTCCAGCAGACAACAGGCCCAGGGAAGCCATTTTGTCCTTCTCTACAAGCTGTTCGCGATAATTTGAGTTTTCTATCAGTGTTAAGATGGTTGAACGCAAAACCTCCCTATGAAATGGTTTTGTCACATAATTATTTGCGCCAAGTTTAAGGCATTCTATCATGTGCTCGGTTTCCTCAAGTGATGTTAGGCAAATAAATGGAATGCTTCGCCATCGCTTGTTCTTCTTTACTTCACATAAGAATGTTTTACCATCCATTCGAGGCATCATGATGTCGCTTACTATACAGTGAATTTTTGTTTTTAGGAGACGCTCCAAAGCATCAATACCGTCCTTTGCAAAATAGATGTTGTAATTGTCTTTGAGTGCGTTAACCACAACATGAGCAATTTCTGGATTATCTTCAACGATCAGCAAAGATGCATGATCATGTTGATAATGTAATGGAGAATCATCTGGATAAGTTACTACAGAAAAATCTTTCTCCAAACCTTCTCCAAGTCTTAGTTCATCAATAATGTGCTCTCCTGTGATTATTACGTTTTGTGTGATGGGAAGCGCAACAATAAACTGAGATCCTGACTTTGTTGGTGACTCAACCCAAACCTTGCCATTGTGTGCGGTAATGACTTCTTTTACAAATGAAAGACCTATACCTGATCCGCCATGGTCTCGAAGAGATGTGGTGTTACCTTGATAATATCGGTCAAATATTTTTTCTTTTTCACTTTCTTCTACACCTGAACCTGTATCAGTAATTTTCAAATAAACATAAAAAGCATCTTTGTTAACCCCTATCGTAATACTCCCATCTTTTGTAAACTTAATGGCGTTGTGCATGAGGTTGGCAAAAACCCTTTCCATTTTTAAAACGTCTAATGGTATTTTTAGCTCTTCATCCACAGAAATATCATATTTAAGTGAAACACCTTCATTGCGGCACAAGATCTCATATGGAGCGGCCCATGCCTTTATGATTTTAACCACAGAAACGGTTTCCCAATTCAGTTTGATTTCTCCAGATTCTGCTTTCACCATATCGAGAAATTCATAAACCATCGCTTGTAGATTTCTTAGCGCTTTTTCAGCTGAGCTAAGCGCTTCATTTGTTACATCAACTGCCGAGAGTTTAGCTTCCTCAATGTTTGCGAACGCAATGGCCAAAAAGGATTTGAAATCATGAGAAATGTTAGAATAAAAACGATTTTTCATTTCTTCTAATGCTCTAAGATGTTCATTGGCAACCTGTAAATCTTTTGTTCGTGACTCAACCGTTTGTTCTACATTGCGATACGCAAAAGCAAAGTCTCTTCCTAATTGCAATGCTGCTAATATTAACACAATTGAAAACATCATAACCGATAAAAACTCTCCTTCAATAACACGAAAAGTAATTAATGAATCATACACAACTGAAATTATAAAGATTGATGAAAATGCTAAAATATTTTTCCATTTAATATTTTCATTTTTGATGGAATTAACTATTGTTTGTATTAATAGAAGTGCTATTGTTGCAACTAATACGACGTGCCAGGAAAGAAATATTTGTGTGAGTTGATCAATATTAATATTCAATAAAGCATAAACACTTATAGAAACTGTTATACCTAGTAAAGCCCTAAGATAATATATTATTAACTTCGTTTTTATCAAATACCACTGACAAAAGAAATAAAGACACCAAAATGAACTTAAGCTATGCATAAGAAAAACAAAATGTTCACTGATTGGTTGTTCATAAGGCCAGTAGCTAAAGCAAATTGAATAAACTCCAAAGCAAAATATAGAAGCACCAAACCAACCATAATTAGATTTATTTTGCGTTGATATGAACAGCAAAAAATAAAATATTCCAAACAGAATCAAAGACGAACCAAATAGCAATGGAAACCATATTCTTATAATATTTTTCAAAAATGCTTTTGCTTTCAATTGAGAGTGCTCACCAAATGTTGGAATATCTACTTGAGGTCCATATCCTAGCGCGCTAAAATGAAGTTTCTTTACATGAATCAATAAAATGTTTTGATCTTTGATTGATTGAATTGGGTAAACACGAACATGGTGCGGAGAAAATGTAATTTCTCTATTTGAAAAACCCGTAAAACCTATGACTTCATTGTTCCAATAAGAAATATCAGCATCCGATATTCTGCCCAAATATATAGATAGATTATTTTCTTTAGGAATTTCACTTCCAAGTATGAACATTCGAAACCAAAGATCTCCTTTGTACTCCTTAGGAATTTCATGAATACTTTTAAATACAACCTTTGAATTGATTGGATCAGAATCTTTTAGATCTCCCACAAACACTTCCCAACGACTATTTGGTTTAGCATTAATGGAAATCGATGATATTAAACAAAATACTAAATAAATTAAATTCTTATTCACTTGTGAAGTTTTGAATTATACGACAAAGAATAAATGTTGCATAGAGAATCAATTTGGATACTACTCAAATAATGAAAAACATAAATCTTAGTCATGTGCTAAATTCTTTTATATTGCCGTGCGTCTTTTCGATATTACCCATCATGATTTTTAAGATTGAGCTTCTTCAACGAGTAGAACCTTGGTTGGCCTGGTTGGGCGCGGCTCTGATGATATACACACAGCCCTGTGCAAATCTTATCGCACCTTGGGCAAAATCAATGACAAGCGATCATGACAAATGGAGCGGGATTGTTGTGATGTTTGCCAGTTACATCGTTTCGTTCGTGAGCATCTTTTTATTTATCACCAACACTCCAAGTCAAAGTATGACCCATATTATTTTTGGATTTTTTTCCATTGCCATTGGTCTCATGCTTAGATGGTTCGCGATACGTACGCTGGGTGTGTTTTTTACCGCCAAACTCCAAATAAATCCTAAACATAACCTTATCAAAACCGGCATTTTCAAATATGTTAGACACCCCAGTTACCTGGGAGTGCTCATTATCATTTGTGCGCAGATGATTTTATATCGACAACTGTTTCTTTTCACGATGTCGGTGATTTTGCTTTTGTTTGCCTATTTGTTTCGAATCAAACATGAAGAAAAAATGCTTATTGAAAAATTTGGCGATGAATACCGAATTTATCAAAAAAATACAAAATGCATTATTCCTTTTATCTATTGATCAGATTTTTTCCTTGCTCCACGAATAACATTGATGCGACCTTGGATCGAATCCAAGTGACGAAGAAAGGATTTCATTCGCTTGGTGTTTGCCACCCACAAATACGCTTCAAGAAAAACATCTGTTCCATCAAGACCAGAGGTTAGTATTTTATCTTTTGTCCAACTCATAGCCATCTCGATTCCCATAGAGTGATAAACCACCATCACTTCACGTAACAACATGAGTTTTATTTCATTATCCCTTGAATCATTTCCCAATGTGAAGATTTTAAAATTGTCAAACAATGAATACACATTTTGATATTTACTACCATAATCGAGAATGGCATAACCTTTGAGCTCATTGCCATCCATTGCCGACAATATATTTCTACCTCTTTTTAAAGATACGCTTTCATACAAGGCGTTTGTGCTTTCCAAATGCATATCAAAATCTCGTAAATCTAAAGCATCTAAAAAAATATCAGGGTACTTATTTCGAAGATCTTGTAATATTTCCTGACACTGCCTGGCGTTTGCTTCTAAAATTTTGATATTTGTCGGCAAGACACGTGCCTTGAGAGAAGATAGCACTTTAACCACATAAAAATCTACTACGTTTGTTTGTTCCAAGTAGTGATACTGTGGAAACGGATCACGTTCAATAAATTCCAAATAGTATTTTTTTAAAACCGAACTTGCTTTGGGCCAGGTCCCGATTGTGTACTTTACGTCATCAGTGTTCCTTAAAAAATCTAAAGTACGCCCATAAAGCTGATGTGAAAGTAACTGTCCACTACTGCCGTCTACACCAAGTTGGTGAAGCAACCAGGTCTTACTATAGAACCTGCTTACGGCAATGGTTCCGATGGCTTCATGTTGATTGTTTTTGGCTTGATCCGAATATAGCAAATACAGGTTGTGTATTGGACGTCGACACCAAGATGTTTTTTTCCATGTGATAATGGATTCATCTTTACGAGTCATGTCAGGTGGAGCAATTTTTTCAAGCGTCTTCTGCAAGAGTCTCCACACTTGTAAATGATCTGATGATGATTTGGATCTTTTTACATTTGGGTATTTTTTGTCCAGCAAAAAATCTTCTACACTTTCTTGATCACCAACTGATAGTGGAATGAAGCAAGATGTTCCAATATGTACGGCTTCAACGCCATTAAACCAATTGGTCACTCGACCGGGAATGGGATCCATTCGATCTACACCAGGAATGTTGACGGTCATGATTACATCGCGTTCAAATCCTAATATCCTTTGTGAGTCACATCGTTCATTGATTGGAATATTTATTTTTAGTCCTTTCACAGACAAATCTAATATATTGCCCAACAAAGATCTTCGGCCGGAGACTTCTTTTATTTTTACCGTTACAATTTCTTCCTTAGGGATTTGGGTTCGGTCCAAATCCCTATGATGTACAAGAAAAACACTATTTGGATAATAAACAAAACACTTTATGTTTTCAGTTTTTTCACAAGTTGAAAAAAAGCAATATTGTTCAAAAAACAATTCAAAAGTTATAAAAAGTCCCGTGCTTTTATCAATGGAAACATCTTCTGGTAGAACAACTTCAAGATATTCTGATTTAGATCGGACCAATTGAGCATTGATTTTACGCTTCGGAAGATCATGAATATCGATACTTAGACTAACATTGGCCAACCCTGCAGTTTTAAATAAGTTATTTAGCAAGTTGGTTTCCTGAATATCCCTAACATGTAAAGATCTATCCAAGTCTTCAAATAGAAATGGAAGTGACTTTTGTGTAACCAATGCTATCGTTTCAAGTGTCATATACTACCGTGGAACTATAATTCAAAAACTGTTCCAATTTCAACATATATAACATATTGTATTTATTGAGTATTATATCGCTTACTGATGATATTTACCCAGATTATGGGGATTTTGTTTCTCACATGGTATATTTTTGTCGCCATGCTGTTCTTAGATAAACTTAATCTCTGGTTTTTGAATGAAGCTCAAATATTTAAGTCAATCCCTTTTGTTCAAAGGGCACTAGAAGGAAAAATAACTCGAGATGAATACACAAAATTTTTGTTGGACTATATGCCATTGGTTCAAAACGCAGCAAAAATGTACGCCATTGCGGGATCTAATGTTTCTGATGAGTTTTTAAGAGTTAAAGAGTGGTTTTATAAATCTGCATACAAAGAGTTCAATCATGATCAATTCATGGTGAATGATTTAAAAGCATTAGGGGTTTCAAAGGAACAAATCAAAAATCACGATCCTCATCCAATCATCGATGCACTGTGTGGCTATAATATATCCTTTTCACAAAGACATCATCCCATTGGAGCCTTGGGCACCCCTTTCATCATGGGAAGGCTATCCACTTCACTTTCAATTACAGCAGCTCAAAACATAAAAACAAGTTTAAATCTTTTGGATGAAGGCGTATCATTCTTTTTTGCCCATGGTCACCTTGATAAAGATCAACCAGAAGATGTTGATTCAGTAATACAATCCATCGTTACCCCAAGCATCCAGGATAGTATTTTACTTAATGCAAAAGTGACATTCTTTCTTTATCAAAGTTTTTTTAGATCCATTGTTCAATAATATAAAATAAAAACCATTTTACTAAGGATAGGCCCTATGATTTTTTTAGGCCCTGGAAACTAAATAGCACCATTTCATGAAGCAAATCATCGACAGGCGGGGGACTGTCCCTCTTGGCTATCAAAAAATGATACACCAGCTCTTTAATCGAACCGATCAAAGCAATCGACAACCACCTTTCGTTGCCCTTTCGTATAAAACCTCGTTTGGCGCCATTGGACAAAGCGCCGCTCACTTTTCTTAATAAAAATGTATACAAACCATTGAGTTTCTCTTGAACCTGCACCATGTGCTCTTGACCCACGGCCTCACGAAACAATATTGTCGTTAAATCCTTCTTAGAAAATAAAAGTGTCAACACGCGATGCAAATTGGAATACAACTTATCAACGGGATTTGGGTCTTCATAATCGATTGAATGTATGCATCCTTTAAGCTCATCCACAAATTGATCCACCAGCTCACAAAATAGTTCTTCGCGATTTTTAAAATATAAATAAAACGTGCCCCTCGATACACCTGAAGCCTCAAGCACATCATTCACCGAAGTGTTTTGAAAACCCTTTTGGCTGATCACAAGCTGGGCATGCTCCAGGATGTGAAGTTTTTTTTGTTCACGCTGTTTTTGTGCACGCGTGGAACGTCGATCTTTTACGGTGCTTAACACTGTTTTTCCTCCAAAGAATTTACGCGGGTTTCAATCCAATCCCGAAGTATTTTAGACAAACTCTCCATATCCATATCAGATAATCCAAATGTTTCAAACTGAGGCCCAACATAAACCTCAATATGATGAAAAGGCCTAAACAACAATGAGCCCTTGCGATTGATGTCAAACGAGCCCTTCACAGCGATTGGAACCACTGGATAATCAGCATCCCTCGCCATAAAAAGAACACCCTTACGAAACACTTTAACATGCCCGTCAAGTGTTCGACCACCCTCAGGAAAGGTTAATATAGAAAAACCCTCCTCTTTTCTTTGCTTGGCTTGATCCACCATGTTTTGAAAATTATTTTTCTTACTTTTATCAACTGCAATGCCCCTGCTCATTTTCATTAACCATCCGTAAAAGGGTATTTTAAATTGCCAAGTATGCATCAATCCACAAAAAGGATGTGGTATTGCTTTAGAAGCAATGTGAGCGTCGATCAAATTGACATGATTTTGGCAAAAGACACTTAGTCGATTTTTATCAAAGCCTGGATCATAAATCACTTTAATGGAATTTAAGGAAAACCATATGCAAGCCACAAATCCAGGTGCCGCAATATAGGAATGTGTTTTTCGGTATGGAAATATTGGTAGTAAAACAAAGGTTAAGATGGCCAGCGCAGCCATCCATACAAAGGCCGTTACCCAAAAATAAAATGAAAAAACTGAAAGAATAATTTTTTTCAAAAAACTCACACCTTGATGCCAATGGCCTTTTTTAAAACACTGATTTTTTTTGGGACGATTCTGATGGTTTCTCCATCAATCATCGCTTTACATGAAAGCTTCGTATGAAAAATCATTTCAGAGCATTTCAATTGATGAACTTTTGGATGAAAAACATGTGTTCCTTTAAATATTTTTGGAAACGTCATGATTAGATCCATTCGGCTCATGGGTTTGGCATAAATCACTTCCAAACTACCATCGTCAACCAAAGCATTTGGGGCAATCTTCATTTTTCCACCGGTGTACTTTGAATTGTTGATTGAAATCAAAGTTAATTTTCCATTAAAATCCGGATGCCCGTCGGAAAATGAAAGGTTAAAATGCACGGCTTTTAGGGTGTGTAACTTTTTAAAAACCGAAAGAACATATCCGATTTCTCCCCAGGATTTAAAATTTTCGTTGCGATCAAAAGCAACATCTGCGATGAAACCAAAGCTGAGCAAATTTAAAAAATAAGTGACACCTTGATCGTGCTCAAGTTTTAAAACATCGCTTTGAAAGGATTGATTGAAGCATTGATGTATTTCGATCTTTCGAGGATCTGCAAACTCTCGGTAAAATGAATTGCCCGTGCCCAGTGGATAAAGCCATAAATTTGGCATGGATTTGTTCTCAAAATAAGGAAACAAACCGTTGACCACCTCAAAGTGAGTCCCATCACCACCCATGGAAATGAATTGATCAACACCCGAAGCAACATGTTCGCGAACGATTTCGCTTAGATGACCTGGGTATTGAGATTCAAGCAATGTTAAGGATTTATTTCTTCTTTTCATTTCATCGATCAGAATTTGTATTCTTTTTTTCGATTTTCCGGCTTTTGATTTTGGATTATAAAGTGCGATAATTTTTTGTTCCATACACTATCCATTCATCGGCCAAAGGATTTTTTTTGGATCTTCGTTACGAAGTTTGATTGCCAAATCCTGACGTTTGACTTTTAAAGAAGCTGTTAGAGGAAATTCCTCATTCCATATAACCAAACCTTTGATGCGCTTATGGTCTTCTAACTTTTGATTCATTGTTTTAATTTTCAAAAGTAATTCATCATGATCTGATTCTTTTTTCGGTCTCACCACCAAAAACAATTGCTCATTGAGCAAATTGGTCTTTGGCCATACATAGTTTGATGAAAACACACACCACTGTACGAGATCAGTCAATTGATCAAAAGCCTTTTCCACATCTTCAGGGTAAATGTTTTTTCCACCTTCTGTCACGATCATGTTTTTTGATCGACCAAGTAGAATTAAATGCTCCTTATCCATCAATCCGATGTCACCTGTTTTCAACCAACCCTCGTTAATCACTTCACATGTTTTTTCTGCATCTTTGTAATAACCCTTCATGATGGTTGGACCCTTAACAAACACATCACCAACACCGTTTTTTGTGTTTCGTAATTGCAACTGTAAACTATCAAGTTTTTGTCCAACCGTATCGACCCTTAGGTTTTCAAACGTATTGACCGTCAGCACCGTTCCACCTTCTGTTAAGCCATAACCTATGATGACCGGTATACCCAAATCACAAAAATATCTTGCAACGGATGGATCCACAAAGGCACCGCCAGCAAACAAAGCCTTAAGATGACCTCCAAAAGCCTGGTGAATGGGTCTTAACAAAAGGCTAGAAATCGCATGTGATGGTTTTCTTTTTGTTAAAATCTTATTCAAATACGTCATGCATTTGATATAAAATTGAATGATCTTACTTTTGCTTTTAAGATTGCTTTCGACTTTTTCTTTTAATGCTTTTAATAGCATGGGCACAACGGCCATATGGGAAACTCGATGTTCTTTCATGCTGTAACTTAGAAACTCAGGTCTAAGTGTACGTTGATGTACAACCGCTGCACCAAAGTAAAATGGAAGCAAAAAGCCACACATAAAATCAATGGCATGATTGGTGGGTAGTATTGAAAAATAACGATCTGTGCTTTGAATCCCAAAATGCTTTGCCAAATCATGTGCTTGATAAAGATAATTGCCATGTGTCAGCATGCATCCTTTTGGATCTCCACTGGTTCCGGATGAATAAACAATACAAGCCAAGTCATCTTTATTCTTTAAAGCAGGTTCGATGTCTTCAAGACTGTCGTTAAATATTTCATCTAAATTAAAACAATCGTCGACTTTTTTGTTTTGATCGACCAACACCACCACCATGCTTTTGCTTAGCAATCCCGTTTTTTTCATTTTCTCATAAAAGGGTGTTTCCGTGATCAATGCTTTGGCATCACTGTGAAGCAACAAGGCCGCTTGATCGTTGGCATTGAGCTTGTAATCAATGGGCACCAGCACACATCCATTCCAAAATATCCCACATGCGCTGATCAACCAATTGCTTTGATTTGACAAAATGATTGCGCAATGACCTGATGAAGAAATATTCATTTTGACCAACCAGTTTTTTAATTTTAAACCCTTCTCTAAAACATTTTCATAAGTCATGACTTTGCTTGTTTGATCTCGATTGGTTTCAATCAATGCCACCTGGGAAGTGTTTTTGCGGCATGCCTCCAATAGCATTTCACCCAAATCAGAGTAATGTATAAGCTGCGTTTTCATCTCTTGCTGTCAATGAGTGTTGCCAAATCATTAAACGATTTTACATCTTGCAATTCATAGTCCGGTATTTCGATCTGGAAATGCCTTTCAAGATCTGACAACAATGCCAATGCCTCAACGCTGTTAATTCCCAAGCTTTCAAAAACATCCTGCTTAGCACTAAGCATGTGAATGTCTTTATTAAATTTTTTTGATGCGAGTTCAAGCAATGTTTTTAAAGAACTTTCCATATCGTCTCCTAAATAACGTAAGGTAAAACACTTTTATTTTGAACAAAGTTTTTCAACTTCTCTTCCATGTTATGTTTGATAAACATTTGTACGAATAAATCTTTTTCTTCTTCAAATTCTTTTAAAGGAATATTTTTAATAAAACCCTTGGCGTCTTTGATCACACCCTGATCGTATTTAGCCACTTGCTTGGCGAGGTTCATGGCGGTTTTTAACCCTTGCTCTTCTTTGACCACAAAATTGACCAACCCGATGTCCATCGCCTTTTGAGCATTGATGCTTCGTCCGGTGTACAAAAGATCTTGAACAACATGTAAACCCACTGCCCTTTTGAGCCTGGGCAAACCACCAAAGCCAGGGATGATACCCAGACGAAGTTCCGGAAACCCAAAGCGTGCCGATTCAGTGGCAACCAGCAAATCAAACGTCAGCGCCAATTCAAAACCTCCACCAAAACACAAACCATGAATTAAACCAATGGTGACGCAGTCAATCTGATCAAAAAAATTGAACACACCGTGTATTCGATCTAAAAACATTCGAACATCTTTGGCGCATTGTTTTTGATCTTTATTTTTAATGTAATCGTACAATGATTTTAAATCAGCACCCGCACAAAAACCCTTCGATATGTCACTTGAAAACACAATGACCCTTGGCTTAAGATGATCCTGCTTAATTTGATCAACCAAAGTTTCAAATTTTTCGAGAAGATCCAAACCTATTTCGTTCAAAGGTTCTTTGCATAACTTAACATCCAATATCTGATCGTTCATGGACCATTGAATCATAATGATTTCGACCTTCCTTCGTACATTTTTTGAATTGGATTTGCATACACTTCTTGAACTCTATTCCTCTTGATCTTCAAATTACTCGTTAGCGTTTCATTCTCTTGACTCAATGGCTGTTTGGAGATGAAAAACTCCTTGATTTTTTTGTAGTGTGGAAGTTGCTGGTTAACATACTCCAAAGCCGATTGAACCATTGTGTTTTCAAGCTCTCCGCAAACGATGGCTGATAAATAGGGCTTTGCATGACCGATGACCACGGCGTGACTGGCACCATTGATTTGACTTACCAGCATTTGCTCAATAGGCTCAGGGTTCACGTTGTGACCCGATTGTAAAACCATAACATCCTTCATTCGACCCAATATTTTAATTCGACCCATTTCATCCAATTGTGCTTGATCACCAGTTTTAAGCCATCCATCTTCAAAGATTTCACGGGTGGCCTGATCATTGAGAAGGTAGCCCATAAAAACATTTTTACCCTTACAACAAAGTTCTCCGTCTGAAGATATTTTAATTTCTATGCCGTCAATGGCACCACCAACATAACCGGCTTTTTGTTTTGAGTAATGGTCCATGCTGATGATGGCCGTTGTTTCGGTTAGCCCATACACTTGTAAAATCGGCACACCAATCATTTCAAACCATTCTTGTGTCTTTTCATTAAGCGGTGCAGATCCACAAATTAGAAATTTTAAATTTGAACCTATTTGATTTTTGATGGATTTAAAAATGGTAGATTTAATAAACTTAAACATTAATGTTTCAATAATATTTCTACCTTTATTTTGATAAAGACCTTCCCCCATTTCATAAAGTTTTTGAACCATTTTACTTTTTTTAGTCATGGCGGCATTCACACCACAGCACACCCTTTCTAAAATGGCTGGCACATTTAAAAAATAGCTTGGATTGACTGCCATCAGATCTGACTTTAATTGATTGATGTCTGTACACAAATAAACACATTTCGATCTGTACAATTGGCTTAACATCATGATTCTGGAACCCATAAAACAAAACGGTAAGAAATGAAAAACCCTTTCTTCATCACCATGCAAGCATTCTTTTAAAGTTGATTCCAGTCGATCGATGGTTCTGATCAACATGAAGTTGATGTTTTCAACACTGATCATCGCACCCTTTGGTAAACCACTGGTTCCTGATGTGTACACAATGGTGACCGTATCATTTTGCTTAAGCACAATGGGTTTAATCTCAATGGGATCAAGCTCAAACACTTCTTGCACTACATAACATGGGCAAAATTGAGAAACTTGCTTGCTTAAATTCAAATCATCGCAAAGAACCAATGAGGCATTTGAGTTGTCGATGATGTGCTTGACTTCTTCAAGCGATTGCCTTGTGTAAAGTGGAATACAAACGGCACCATAAGACATGACACCCAAATCAAGCGCTGACCAGCGACTTGAATTATTACACATCAGCACAACGTGATCACCTCTTTGAATATTTTGTTTCATTAAAAAATGATGGGTTTGTTGAATCATTTTTAAAAGATCTTTGGCATATATTTTTTTCATTGCTTGATGATCCAAATCAATGAATGAAACATGATTGCTGCTTAAATTATTCAAAATGACTTCTATAAAGTTCATGTGTATTTTTCCATCAATGTCTGAATGTCTTTGGATAAGGGAGGTAAAAAATCCTCAAATGTAGATGGGGTTTTACCCAATTTCAGATTAGGATAAAAATTTCTCACTTCATCATAAAAACATTTGCCCATGTGACTCATCAGTTTTATTTGAGATGGCACTGTCGACAACACTTCATTTTGATAGGACGCCTTTTTCGAATGCATGTTACTTAAGACATGTAACAGTTTTTCATCCAATTTGGGTTCATCTACATAAAGCAACAGCTCAGAATGCTTTCTTTCATGCATGATGTTTTTTAATCGTTCATCCATCGTGATGCCCATTGATACAACACCCTTGGGCATGCTTGTAACAACAGCATGAAATCTTGAACTGATCATCAAAGTTGATTGTCTAAGTATTGAGACCAAATCATACATGTTGATGTCTTGACTCAAAAAGACAGCAAATGGGCTGTTCAATGCTTTTGACAAATCACGACAGCTACCTTGATCTAAACTTTCCATTGCCACCAAGCTTAAAAAGTAGTCATGTTTATCTGCAAAAGCATTAACTGCTTTTGCAATCGAAGCGATATACTCATTGTATTGCTTTTTGGCCTGTTCATCATACTCATGAAAATAAATCGATTGGTAATGCGTGTCTTGATACCAGGAAGGAGCGATCATGTGCATAAAAGTTTTAGACAAGGATGGTTTAACAGGCCACCAAAATGGATTGATTGGACAAATGGTCAAAACGGGTTTTTTTCCATCCCATCCGGCATTCATCAAATGTGATCTCGCCACTTCATCCGGCGAAGGGCAAAACGTCCAAGCTGTATCTGCTCCTGATTCGTTTCGGATGTTAAAATCGCTCAACATTTTTTGGGATTGTACATTTCGACATATCACATATGACTTTTGGCAATATTTTCGAACGAATTTTTCCAAATGATCTGTCATGTGCCCAACTTCAGCACCATAACCAACGCTTAATTTTCTTTGTGCGTTTGCTAAACCTAAACTTCCAGCCATCATGATGGTCAGGGCATTTGCAAATTTAGATTTGAACATTGACCCTTCGCAAGCAACAACACCGTCATAATTTTTAACAAGATTATACAAAAATCCAGGAAACACCTGTTTTAATTTGATCTGATGAACACCTTTGAAATAGCCCTTGGTTAATTTTGGGTTGATTGATAAGATATCCATTTGTAAAGACTCACCAAAAATATTTTTAAATTGTCGAATCATTTCTTCAACGCGCACATCACCGCCGGTGTTTCTTGATCCGTTGTAACCAGCCAACAATAAATGTATCTCTTTTTTAGATTGATCGGCTCTCTCATGTGTCATGCGAGACAGCTCAATCAGAAATTCCATAGATTTTTGTAATACAATGTCTGCGTTCATGTTAGGCTGCGTTTTTAATCAATGCATGATCAGGCCAGGGTTTGTGCTTGTATTTAAAATTGTTTTTAACTGCAAACTGTTTTAATTGATGGGCGTATGCCGTAAACTTTACGGGTTTAATGGACAACTCCTCAACCACTCTTGAATTATCAAAAACGGTATTGAAGGTAAGATAAGGCCAAAACACTTTCAGTAATGCAAATGACCTGGATAGTTTCAAAGATCTTGGCAACTGTGCCATCGCATTGACAAAAAACGTACAAGGCTTTTCAAGGGCTGGAACAAACATGCTTTGTGCTTCATCACCATGAGAAGACAAGGCACGAGTAATCTCATCATAAGTGCATGATTCAACACCTGAGCTTAAGTTATAGGATAAAAATTGATGATCTGTTTTTTGGTGCAACTGAAATATGGCGTTTGAAACAAAATCTGCATTGACAATGTCAGCACGCCAATTTTTATTGAACGGGAGAATCAAAAGTTTTGATAACCACACGAACGCTTGCACCATATCAAATTGGGTTGTTTCACCAAAACGACTGTCACCCAAAACAATGCTTGGTCTAAAAACGCATTTTGGAACATTGGGCATAAGACGATCCAACATGTATTCCATAAACTTTTTGGTTCGCGCATACGGATCATAATCACTTCGGTCAAAATCAATCATCTCATTTTCTAAAACCACTTCATCTTGCCTTTGTCCTGCCACCGCCACAGTTGAAACGACACTGATTTTTTTTAAACGATTGACTTGATCTGCTATTCGACCAAACTCAATTACATGCAACGAACCGCGAAGGTTGACGTTTAAACAAGCTTTTTCAGATTTTCTATTGAGAGAGGCTGCAATGTGCAAGATCGAATCCGTTTGATCAATCAATCTGGTGTAATCAACCTGTTGCAGCCCAAACTGAGTAGAGCTTAAATCGCCCAAGTAAATCTGCACCCTTTCTAAAAGATTTGAAAAATCTTCAAAATTCATGTGAAGCTGACAGGCCTGCCACAGCTTTTTTTGGGCTTCGTCCTGGGTTTTTGCTCGAATGAGAAGTAACAAATGTTCTTTTGAGTTCACTCGATATTCATTGATAACGTAAGAACCTAAATAACCTGTTGATCCTGTGATGAACGTTGACATGATGATTCCTTAGGCTTGTTGTTGTATCTTTTCGACCCTGTCGTATCGAAATGTAATTTTTGGTTGGTATAGAGTCTCGGGTTTTCTTTCAATTTTTTTAAAGCACCATTTTTTTAAGCCCGGCATGTGAATGTCTAACCAGTAGGTTTTCCAATTGATTATCTTAGGATTAAATCGAAACCATTCTTCACGAATATCAACACTGAGCAAATGTCTTGTTTTAAATATTTGCTTATGATCATGAATAAAAGGTTTGAAAAGTCTAAGCACATATTCAACTTGCTCATAATTTAAAATGTGTTTTTCCATGTTCATTTTTAATTTAAAAAAGATTTTCATTTTTAATTTTTGATGCATCCATAAAAAGAAATGCCTTGCCATTTTGGAGTAAATCAAAAGGTTTTTACTCGATAAGGGATGAAAACGCTCACCTATGACTTTGATGTGCCACCTTGAGCGTATGTTTTTTTGAATCCAACTGGTACCGTTTCTTCTGTAATAATCAAGATGACTTTTTGAAGTTAACTTGGCAGCCTGATCAATGGTCAATGGATTTAGATCAGATGTACCACATTGATATACTTCATGTTGTTGGCCGGTGAGTAAATGCGCCCCAACAATCATCATGGCCTGACAAACCAGATCAACTGGGATCACATCAAATGGATTACCCTTTCTTGCTGGAAAATATCGAAACCAAGTACCTATCAATTTGGCCAAAGGCCCGCAAGTGTTAAAGCCTTCATTCCAACCTGGAAACGGAAACTGATTGCTGCTTTCAACAATGGAAGGACGAAACACACTGTAGGATATGTTTGAATATTGAGATTTAATGAGTTTTTCTGCCAACGCTTTGCTAAATGTATACGTATTTGTGTAGCCAAATTGAGCCGCTGTTGATTTGCCAAGTTCAATCATGCTTTGCCTTAATGACCTTTTGGTTTCTAGATTGTTATGGTGTGTGAATTGATGTTCTATTTTTTTAATTTCGCTTTCCAAACGATTGATGACTTCGATTGAATCAAAGGCCACCCCTGATGGGCTTTGATTTTCATCTATGGTTTCAAATATTTCTCCTTGACGGGTGCCTGACACAAAACAGGTGCTGATGTGAATTAAACTCGCTTTTTTACATGAAGAAACGAAACTTGCGCAATGAAGAGCCCCATTGACATTGACGTTTAAAGCTTCACGAACATCGGGGTTAAAGTCAACCAAACCCGTTGAATTGACCATCAAATCCACATTGCTGGTCAGTTCGTCAAGCTCAGACAAATTCAATCCAAAATCAACTTGTGTGACATCGCCCTCGATCACCCTCACTTTGCGAGCAATCAAATCATGCAAACGATCGCCCCATTTTTCATGCAACCTCATGAAAACAAATGACTGATTGATCATGTCTTCAAACCTTTGCTTGGCCGATTTGTTTCGCATTGAACGCATCAATATGTAA
>JAYRVV010000123.1:0-4499 GCA_041918415.1 Bdellovibrionota bacterium
ATCAACGGTGGGGAAACTTGCGGTGTACGCAATTCGAATGCTTCCATTTGAAATTCGGTCGATTTTCATTTCTTCAACCTTCTTTTCTAAATGGGATTCAGGCAAACCTAAAAAAGTATAAGTTTTTTCTACCGTTTTTTGTTTCACCTTTTTCGATAACCACGGCATCACATGCTTTTGTAAAATATGCTCCATTTCGATCGGAACACCAGGCATGACAAAAACATCGGTTTCTTGATGACGTAAATAAACCCCAGGCGCTGTGCCCATTGCATTGGACAATGGTTTTGCACCCACAGGCAAGTGCGCTTGGCGCGAATTGGATGGCGGACATTTGATTTTTTTAATTAAAAATTTTTTTTTAATGTTGCGATCGATGCTTGACCAATAAACAAGCCTTTCGCCCATGGCCATGGCCAAACCTTCAAAAGTTAAATCATCTTTGGTCGGTCCCAAGCCACCTGTGCTAAGAACCAAATCGGCTCGCAAAAATGCGTTTTTAAAAGCACAGGCAATATCTTGCAGATCATCAACAACGCTCGTTCTGTATCTTGGCCTTAAACCAAAAGCACAAAGCTTTCTGGCGATGAACGCACTGTTGGTATCAATTCTACGACCATCGATGATCTCATCGCCAATGGTGATGATTTCTACAACCATATCCTTTGACCAAACAGCACCATGGCCCACATGACTGAAGAGGCATAAACACCACTGACAACATCATCCATCAAAACTGACCAGTGACCTTTGCATTTTTCATCAAACCAGTCGGCCGGAAAAGGTTTGACGATGTCAAACAAGCGAAACAAAACAAAAGCACAAACAAAAATCCAAATTTTTTTTGGCAAAAACCACAAAGTAATCCATTGACCTATCCACTCATCAATCACAATACGTCCATCATCATGCAAAGGACGCTTAAAAGAAGCGAGCGCCCACAAACCCAAAATAAAAATGAGCACGCTAAGAATGGGACCCAACATCACGTTAGGTAAAAACCAATAAACCAACAAGGCCGCAAAAGAGCCCACTGTTCCTGGAGCCAAAGGGCTTAAACCAAGCCCAAATACTGTGCTAATTAAAAATGAAAAACGCTCCCTCATGCTGCCTAAATACGCCATTGATGTAATCTTGACCAGAAGACAGATATGGGGCAACTATTTTCGTCATTGCCCACTGTTTGACTCAGTTTTGCACTTTTTGTTTTACATAAGACATTGATATTATTATAATTATTTGAATTAAAATCTGGCATGATCTTTGAACAACAAAGCTAACGAAATGAACAAATGTGGTTCAAAATTGATGATTGATAAAAAAGGTGCAGTGTGTTATATGCATAGCGTGAAAAAAGTTTTGTCACTGTTTTCGGTTTTAGTCCTGGCTGCTTCTTGTCAGAGAAATCCTCTGGATAGAAACAATAGCCGCTTCAATGCCTACAACCAAACCGGCATCAATGCGTCTTTACCACAAAACGCAAAATTAGGTGCTGTCATCATGGACAAAGCCAGCTGCCAAAACAGACCAAATCGAAATATCCAACAGCAAGGTTATTCCGGTGAACGAACAGAAACCGATCAAGAAGGCAATGAAGGATTCTCAGGTGAACGCAAGGATCCAAAGGCCAATCAACAAACCTATGGTCGCGCGGGTTTTTCGGTCAGTTCAGAAGGCGTGATTCAATTGATCAAGGTATCACCCTACGTTTCTGCTTACGTCAATCCAAACTCCAGAGTCAACACCATTGGAAGAGCTTCACTTCATGGACAAGCTAAAGTGATTGCTGGTACGCGTTCAACTGGTGATCTGGTCAGCCGATTGGAATTTAATTCTGATGGATCTGCTTTAATTGTGAGCATGCCAGATTCGACTGGTATCACCGTTATTCCTGTCAACCGTAGTGGTGGTATGGGTCAACCCTATCCCATTGGATCCAGTCACGGCACACATGCCGTAACTTCAAAACTTACGCCTCATGGACAGCTCACAGTGGCCGCATTGAACAATGGTCATTTACAAGTTTATCAGGGCAATCTTGTAAACGCCTTTGGCACAGGTGTCTTGCAGACTTCACTTCGTCCAAGCATAGATTTGGTACAAAACTCCAGCGGCGAAATGCCCCTTGATATTAAATTTTCACCTAACGGTGAACTTCTTTATGTCTTGTTGCAAGAAAACTATCAGTCCAACTTAGGTACAAACTCTGTTTCCAGATTGCCAACTTCATTGCTTATCTGTGATGTTGGGGTTGCCTTTTTTGACAAACAAAATCCCATTGATTCGATGATTGGTAGAATGGAAAATAGATACAGAGGTTGTGGCTCAATCGGCTTTAACTCCGGCGGTATGTATCCTCGAGGTTCAATGCAATTACCTGATTACGCAAACAGAATAGCTTCAAACATATTCGGTGTGGCCGTCTCGGGAGATGTGACCACTTGGTCTGTCAAAGCACCCTACTGGGGACAAAGCGGCTCATACTATGATGAATTGTTTCAATACATGGGTTCTGCTCGAGCAGTTTCTCTTGCAGCAAACCCCGGAACTTTAAATCTGCGCAACCAATACCGGGACATCGCCATACATCCGGTTGGAGACGAAATTTTAACACTCAGTCAAAACACCGTTTCAAGCTGGGACATGCAAACACTCTATGGCGTTGGCAATGTCCTAACAAGCCAAGATTTTTCGGGAGAATTGGTCGACATGGATGTGGATCCAGGTGCTTTGATCCTTGAAGCATCCAGTCCATTGCGTGGCATGCACGATCCAAATTATTCAAGTGTGGCTTTATTGGCCAACAAAGCCTCGTATAAAGTACACCTTTTATCACTGAGCGGACAAGGCTTCGCATACAGCAGCTACACAGACGACATTGACACACCATGTGCCCCGTTTGGAGTTGCCGTTAGACCATCTGTCATTTCACCGATTGTACAGAACGCTCCAAAACAGCCTCCCACTTCGCAAAATCAACCACAAACCGCCCCTTCAACAAACAGTTCTTTACAATAGTTTGTTGATCAATCACTTTTTAAATATAATCTTGATGCTTTGAGAATACTCGCGCTAGATTACGGAACAAAACGCATTGGACTTGCATTGAGCGATCCATTAAAAATGTTCGCCACACCAAAGGGACATTTGCTCAACAATGCTTCTTTTAAAACAGAATTGAAAAAAATCATTGATCAAAATGCTGTAATAAAGATCATTCTTGGTTTACCCAATAGCCTTAAGAACAACGAAACACAAATGACCCAAGAGGTCTTGAACTTTAAAAAAACCCTTCAAGAATTTCTTTCCATTGAAATTGAATTGATTGACGAACGTTTAAGTTCCAAGCAGGCTCAAAGGGCATTGATTGAAGGCAATGTAAGAAGAGAAAAAAGAAAGGAGCTGGTTGACTCAGTGGCCGCAGCCCTATTTCTTCAATCCTATCTTGATGGGTTAAAAAAATGAAAAAACTCCTATTCCTTATCTTGCTCATTTTGTCTGTGGGCTTGGCCTTACTTTTTCATCAACCTCAACACGTCTCGAAAGTGGTTTGGATAAAACCCGGATCAAGTGCCCTTGAAATCGCAAGACTTTTAAAGCATGAAGGTGTTTTAATAAGTCAATGGCCATTTAGAATCAAAATTAAATTTTCATCACATTCCAATAAACTTAAACCAGGCGAATACCATTTTGAAAATTCCATGAGTTTAAACAAAATCATCGATGACCTTGTGAATGAAAATGTCATTAAACACAAAATCAATATTCCCGAAGGGTTTACGACCAATCAGATCACTCTACTTATTAAAAACCAAAATATTCTTAACGCGCAAGATTGGGACAAAACTTTAAACGACCCAGAATTTAAAAACGCACTGAACATTAAACAATTTGAAGGTTACTTATTTCCAAGTACATACTATGTGACAAGAACAATGAAGTCATCCCAATTGATACAACTGATGGTTGCAAATACAAAAGAGCTTTTAGAAAACAACCAATCAAAATTCAATGATGATGACATCGTTACACTTGCTTCCATCATTGAAAAAGAAACTGGCAATGAAAATGAATACCCCATCATATCTTCCGTTTTTCACAATCGACTAAAATTAAATATGCGCTTGCAAAGTGACCCAACGGTCATTTATGGTGTTGACAAATTTGACGGAAACATAACAAAAAAACACTTAACCACAAGCCACCCATACAACACCTACACCAAGCACGGATTGCCCGTCGGACCCATTTGCAATCCTGGTGAAAAAGCCATCAAGGCTGCCATGAACCCATCGCAAACAGATTTTCTTTATTTTGTATCAAAGGGAAATGGCGAGCATATTTTTTCAAAAGACTACAAAACCCATCTGGCTTTTGTAAAACAATACCAATTAGCGAGGCCTGAAAAAGCACCATCTGCTTCGTTACCTTCGGCCAAATCGTCCTCAATGTAATCAAAGAAAAATACAGTTTTTGGGCTTAAGAAGAATTGATCCAGA
>JAYRVV010000124.1:0-2229 GCA_041918415.1 Bdellovibrionota bacterium
AAAATGAAAACACAAGCAAAGAACCCTGTCTTACAAGATGCAACCATATGGTGATGGGGTTGTGTAAATAAAATGTTCTTAGTCCTAAAAGCGATGCATAAATAAACAAAAAATAAAATGCGACGTCTAGGGTTTTGGCTTGCTTACTCACCCACAAACCAAATGCAACAATGAGCACAATGATAAAAATTTCTCTGCCCCATTGACCTGGAGAAATCCATGTTGATGGAAATAAAACAAAGGCCAACACCACGCCAAAAGTGGCTGGATTAAAAATATGTTTTCTGTCCACCCGAATAAGAAATTTAGAGGATAAAGCCAGTGTAATGGCCAAAGGGTGAATCCAAAGTTTGTCTGAGCGAAGCAACATGCATGTACCAAGACAAGTTGTCAGTGAGCTTGTGGGGGTCAGTTGCTCAATTGAAAAAATATATTTGAAAAAATAATGAACGCCAAGACCGCTGGCGATGGCCATTAAAATTTGAATGGGTTTTAATGAAAAGTCTTTAAACGTTATGCCGACTAAAATCAGGCAGCACAAAAATATAACTTGAAAAAATTTGGCCTGATCGAGTTGGCTTTTTTTAGTTCCAAAGATCTTTCCACCAGGGTTTGGGTTTTGATTCAATTTTCATTTCCTTTTGAATGTCTTGTATCGACCAGCCCGTCAAATGAGCCAATGTGCTTGCTTCTTTGGCTTGCCTTGCTTTGAGATCATTAAAGTATGTTTTGGCTTGCGGGCATTGGTCTTCTTTGCCCTGCCAAGGGTGACGTAAAACAAATCGTGCTTGGTAATTGTTGCGATCTTTTGTTTCAAAAAAATGTAGGTCTTCAGGAAACGTTTGATTGTTGTACCTAACGTGCAAACGAGTAAGGAGCACGCTTGATGATGGCATGGGTCCAGGCCAGATGCCGATTCGACGATTGGAAGGTGAATTGGGATCAGCCCAGTACACACCCAAACCCTTGAGTTCCTCTTGGCTTAAGGGTTCGCTCACACAGGGATCGCACCAATTCATATCCCAAAAATGCTCCAAGATAACCACGCTTTTGTTTTCCTTGGTGTGCACTTTTTCAAACATATCTTTGTAAAAAGACTCAAATTTGTTTTTGACGTAAACGGGGATTTCTTCTGCACTGGGCAATTTCACCACACGATAATTGCTCGTTTCCACGCGTCCATTTTTGGTGATGGCGTAAACAATCATGTCTTGATCACCTCTCGCATTGACCATGCCGAGTCGGATGGGCAGCATGAATTTTTCAGAGTCAAAGGCCATTTGCAAGGGTCGCAATTTGGTTATTTTTTCCTTTTGAATTTCTTTTAAATTCACCTTGGCCACAAAAAATTTCATGTTTTGCAAGATGTAGGGTTTTAAAACATTTCCTGCTTTGGCTGGGATTTTATACCCGTTTTGCATAAGCCAAGTTTCAAGGCCATCGGATTGTTTGGCCGATAAAATTAAGATGTCGTATTCTCCGACGCTGTAACTGGCTTCAATTTTGACACCCAATGAAGCAGCGCTGGACGGCTGACTTGCGGCCATGGGCACAGCGCCTCCTCGACCCAACATCATCATGTCCTGACGTACTTTAGGCTGACAAGGATCCTCATCATAATACTCAACCAATCTTGGAGCACTGAAAGCGTCCAAATGATCAATCCACTTTGATTCACCCACATGGACCTGCTCTTTTTGCAATACCACCGGCACAGGCACGACCATGGCAAATTCTTTTAAATCGCCTTCATAATCGCTGGCCATGGTGATGACGTTGCGATTTTCATCGCGAACCAAAACGACTTGGGAGGCCTTGTTGAATAATTTTGAATCGGCCTTGGCCACGTAAAAACCACAAAAAGCGAAAGCTTTGAAAGCGCTTAAGTACACAATGCATGCAATGACTTTAAATTTCATGATGAACCTTTCTTGAAGATGGCAATTTAGCATGTATACGCTCAAGGTCAAGGGAGGCTTTGATCCGTACCCCATAATGAACAGGGAATTGTGGGAAGGTTACGGGCAACTCAAGCGGACTGAGCGAAGCGAGGGAGCCATTGCCCGGAATCTTCACCAATTCCCACCCAAATATCGTGCTAAAACAGTCAGGCCTGAAAAAGTACCATCTGCTTCGTTACCTTCGGCCAAATCGTCCTCAATGGACTTTGAGTCCACCTCCGGGCGATTTGGCCTCAAAGCCTCGCATCTGGCACTTTTTGAGGCCCTC
>JAYRVV010000125.1:0-3758 GCA_041918415.1 Bdellovibrionota bacterium
ACAGCCAGAGCGCTCAATATTGGACTGAGCATCATTGATGCTGCTCCAAAAATCGGAAGGCAAATTCTCATCAATCCAAAGACGCCCATTTTAAGCAAAACACCAGCCAACATCACGCTTCCAGCACTGGGCGCTTGCACATGCGCATACGCGAGCCAGGTGTGAAATGGGACCAAAGGAATCTTAATGGCAAAGGCCACCAAAAACATCAAACACAAAATCATTTGCCATTGAAATGGCAAATTCAGTCGATAGGCATCAATCATACTGGTGCTAAAGAAACCAAACTCAAGATGAATCCACTTAAACAAAATCACAAGCGCAGTTAACATGAAAACCGACCCCGCAAATGTGTAAACAAAAAACTGAAGCGTCGCCTTGATGCGATCCTTAGAACCCAACAAACCGATGAGAAAATACATGGGAATCAGCACAGCTTCCCAGAAGATATAAAACAAAACCAAATCCAACGAAACAAACAAGCCCACCAAACAACCTTCTAAAATCAAAATCAAAACACTAAAAAGTTTAAACTGCTCCTGATTTTTAAAAACATACAAAATTCCAACCAACCAAGACAAAAACGTCGTCAACACAATCAAGGCATTGGAAAGCCCATCACTGCCAACGTGGAAAGAAACCCCCCATGCGGGAAACCATGAGTGTATCAATTGATTTTGAAACACATCACCAGAAAGATCGTAGGACATGTACATCACAACGGATGCCAAAAACTCCATCGTCAAAACTGCAACAAAAAGTAAACGCTGATAAATTTTAATGTTGGGCAACAGCATTTGGATGAAGGCCGCCAACAAGGGGATCAAAATCAAAAGCACCAACACATTATCTGTCATACGCCACCCATCCAAACCACATACACAAACGCAGCAATTGCAAAGACGGTCATCACAACCACATACATCTGCACGTAACCGGTGCTGATATAAACCACAAATTGACCCAAGCCTGTTGCTTTCGAGACCAAACGCTCGATGGTGTTTTGCAGCACCACTCGATCAAAGACCTCACACACATATTTTAAAACTTCCAGAAACCATCGACCCAAAAACATTAGGCCTTCATTTATTTTCATTTCATGTTTTAAAAATGTATTCAAAGGACTCGTGAGAGTCTCATCACTGCGTAGGTAATATCGATATGCAAAAAAACAAGACACCAAACTTAATCCTGTGATCAACAGCATTAATTTCACCGAATGCACAGGCGTGGCATGAAAATACTCAAGTAAGACATGCTCTAAGCCCAACACAGGCCAAGCGGACACCAAAGAAAACACCGACAGAACAATCAAAGGTATTTTCATGCTCAGGCCGGGCATGTGCAAATGTGACAGCACTTCGTGTTTCACTTGAGTGGGTCGAACAAACACCATCACAAACAATCTTGTCATGTAAACAGCCGTCAACAGCGCCGCCAATAATGCGACGAAGAACAAAGGCTTGGACTTCAAAAACACACTGATTAAAATGGCATCCTTGCTGTAAAAACCGCTGGTGAAAGGAAAGCCAATGATGGCCAAAAAACCCGCAATGAAAGCCAAGGTTAAAAACGGCACAAATGTCTTAAGACCACCCATTTTTAAAATGTTTTGTTCGTGGTGCAACACATAGATGATGGCGCCTGAACTTAAAAACAACAAAGCCTTGAAAAAGGCGTGGGTCATCAAATGAAACACCCCGGCCCAATAAGCACCGACCGCACAAGCCAACACCATAAAACCCAACTGACTGACAGTGGAAAAAGCCAATACTTTTTTAATGTCATCTTGTTTGAGGGCAACCAAGCCACTAAACAGAGCGGTGATTGTACCCACCCAAGCGATCACATCCAAAGTGAACGTTAAACCAGAAAACAAAAACGACATTCTGGCCATCAAATAAACACCAGCGGTCACCATGGTTGCAGCATGAATCAATGCTGACACGGGTGTGGGTCCAGCCATGGCCTGGGGTAGCCATATGTACAAAGGCAACTGTGCTGATTTTCCAATGCAGCCGACAAACAAAAGCAATCCAATCCAGTTTAACCAGTCCAATGGCACATAGGCCTGCATCTGACGCATCTGAATTTCAATCATGTTAAAATCCAGTGTTTTGTATATGTAATGAATAAAAAACATTCCCAGCAAAAGTCCGGCATCACCGATTCGATTCACAACAAAAGCCTTTAACCCGGCTTTTGCGTTGTTTAAATTGTCATACCAAAATCCGATCAACAAATAACTCGTTAAGCCCACGCCCTCCCAACCAATGAAAAGCAAGGGCAAGCTTGAAGCCAAAACCAACACCAACATCATGAAGCAAAACAAATTTAACAAAGAAAAATACCTGGCTTTGGATTCATCGTCATGCATGTATCCAAGCGAAAACACGTGCACCATCGATCCGACACCTAAAATCAAAAGCGTCAGACAGTAAGACAACTTGTCGAGCACAAAAGTAAAATTCACTTTTAAATCATCCAAACCAATCCAAGAGCCGATCTCCAATGTGATGATTTCGTGATTGACCATCACACGGTTAAACAAGGTCAATGACAAGAGGCATGAAACCAATACCGAAGCATTGCAAACAAAAGGAGAAATGGCATTGGCCCTTTTTGGTAAAACGTAAAGCAAAACCAACACCAACAAACTAGTTAGTAAAGGCAGCGCAATGATGTAATTTAAAGTGTTCATCTTTAATTTCTTAATTTTGAAATGTCCATCACGTTTAACGTGCCGAATTCCTTTTGAATTTTAATGGCCAATGACAATGCAACGGCCGCTTCGGTCGCAGCCACCACAATCACAGCGATCACGGCAACATGGCCTTCCAACTGACCCATCGATTTTGAAAAACCAACAAACGCAACATTTGCGGCGTTGAGCATGATTTCTATGCACAAAAACAACGTGATGGCATCTTTACGGGTGATCATACCCACCATCCCAATGGAAAACAAAACGAGACTGATTAATATTACATTGGATGGTTCAATCATGTTGCTCCTTGTTTTTGTAAGTCAGCATCACCACGGCCATGATTCCAAGCAACAACAAAACCGAAAGCCACTCAAACAAAATCACATGGTCTTTCACAAGCATGTCTCCAATGACAGCCATGCCACCAAATTCTGCATTGACCGATTGATTTTGGATTTTATTGAAATCAAAATAAACAACAGGAAAATAAATAAAGTTAAAAAGCAAAAGGCCCGCAAAAACCAAACGTGACAAATGCGTCTTCATGATGCCTTGATCTTCTTGCAAATTTAAAAGCATCAAACAATACAAAAACAAAACCATGATGGCGCCGGTGTACACCAAGATTTGGATGACACTTAAAAAAGTTGCGTGCATGAACACATAAATGGCGCTGACACAGAAAAAACTGGCCACAAGAGACAAAGCGCTCGACAAGGGGTTTTTTAAAAACACCACCATCAGCGTGAACAAAATCGCCATACCTGCAAACATCCAAAAAACCAGCTGTGCCATCATCCCAACTTCCAGATCACAATCATCGTGATCATCAAATTCAACAGCGCGATTGGAATCAAACGCTTCCAACCCAAGCGCATCAACTGATCATATCTAAACCTTGGCAAAGTCCAACGAACCCAAATGAATAAAAATAAAATCAGCGACACTTTAAACAAAAACCATAGCGTTGGCACAAACCACAACTTTGCGTGTGAAAAAACATCGATGTTAAAAACCTGTCCCAATTTGCTCCAACCAAAAAAGGGTAAAA
>JAYRVV010000126.1:0-1576 GCA_041918415.1 Bdellovibrionota bacterium
AAATTTTCAATCAAAGCAATTTCAAGGGAGACTTCATTGCTGACATCTTTGATGATGGCGGGAACCGTTTTTAAACCCGCCAACTGACTCGCACGAAATCGTCTTTCTCCGGCAATCAATTCATAACCCTCTTTTAATTGTCGAACCAAAATGGGAGTAAGCACTCCGTGTACCAAAATTGAATTTTTTAAATCTTCAAGCGCGGTAGGTTCAAAAGTTTTTCTAGGCTGACGTGGATTTGTTTTTATGCTTGTGACTGGAATTTCCAAAACACCTGGCAATATTTCATTGCTTGAAAAATCAACAGGTTTGGTTTGAAATTGGCTGGTTTGATTATCTACGTTTGGCGAAACATTTGAACGAATTAGTGTGGAAATGCCTCGACCTAAAACTTTTTTTTCCATTTTTTATCTCCTGTTTTCAAAGTTATTTTTTGATGGTTCATTGATCGATGCAACAAAACTTGAAAGTTCTTGAGCTTTTAAAAATTCAGCGGCCAAGGCCAAATAATTTTGGGCACCAGTTGATCGTATATCATAGTTGATGACGGGTTTTCCAAAGCTTGGCGCTTCACAAAGTTTTACATTTCTAAAAACAATTGTTTTAAAAAGTTTATCTTTAAAGTGAATTGAAATCTCATCTTTGACCTGATGACAAATGCGATTGCGTGAATCAAACATTGTCAAAACAATGCCTTCTAAATTTAAATTTGGGTTAAGCGAAACCTTGATCATGTCAATGGTTTCAAGCAAACGAGATAAACCTTCCATTGCATAATACTCAGCCTGAAGTGGAACCAAAACGGAATCACTTGCACAAAGGGCGTTGATGGTCAGCAAACTCAAAGAAGGAGGGCAATCGATCAATATGTACTCATAAAGATTCGAAATGGTCTCTATTTGTTTTTTTAAACAAAACTCACGGTTTAAAACATCCAAGCCCTCAACCTCAAAACCGATCAAGTGTGGGCTTGAAACAACGCAGTCCAAATATTTAAGCTCAGTTTTATAAATACAGTGAGAAATTTCACTTAAACCAAGTAGGGCATGGTAGATGTCTCTGTTTTCTATGATGCTATCTGCTAGACCTATTCCACTTGTTGCGTTAGATTGAGGATCTAAATCGATCAACAACACTTTTTTTTCTAAGGCCGCCAAAGATGCACTTAAATTAACTGCTGTGGTTGTTTTACCAACTCCGCCTTTTTGATTTGCAATGGAAACGACTTTGGCTTTCACGGACTGTGTATTAGCATAGGGCTTTATTTTTGGCTACACTAAATATAATTAATAAAATCAACTATTTAAATCATTTTGCGATTTGTGTTTTTTTAAATAAATGCTTAACACGCCGATTGCTGCAGGTGTGATGCCACTGATTCTGGATGCTTGACCCAATGTTAAAGGTTTCACGTGGAACAATTTTTCCCTAACTTCATTGGAAAGACTTGGAATAGCTTTATAATCAAAATTCTCTGGAATACCATCACCTTCATGACGATTTGAACGTTCAATTTCTTCACGTTCTCTTTGTATGTATCCTTCATATTTTGCCATAATTTCAATCTGTTTAGCTA
>JAYRVV010000127.1:0-2534 GCA_041918415.1 Bdellovibrionota bacterium
AATCAAGCCAATATGCAATTTCACGATTTTGAACATATTCAAGCAATTCCTTCGTTTCTTGAATTAATGTCTTTGTTCCATCCAAATCGATTGGCTTGTCTTCTTGATCATTCAAGCACTGATCCAAAAATATCTTTAAATACTCTTGAGCAATGCTTTCAATGGATTTGGCAATATACCTGGCATCATCTTCGGCCGTTTGATAGAAAATCGTTTGAGCCTGAGCCAAATGGCTATGAAAAATGTAAATGATTGCAAAACATATTTTGACCACTGGCCCTGCAAATCGACCCCACATATAATGCGTTGCATACATTTATTTTAAGACCCTGTCAACACCCCAAGGTTTATCTCAAGGCGCGACGAACCAACCATTGACAAGCAATACCAGGGGACAGACCCCAAATGAGATCCCATTTTGTTTTGACTTATTACAACCTTGGCTTGCAATAATATTTTACCTTTTCCAAAACGTTAACTAAAAATTCCTTCATTGATTTTTTCAGGGGCGACTAGTTAGACTTTTTAAGGGGTTTTAAGTTCTTCCAATCGTTCTGTGACAAATGATCCCCTACAAAGGTGAACTGTCCTGCCCCCTTGAGCCACTCTCCACCATCAATGGTAATGACATCCCCATTGATATAAGGCGATAAATCTGACATTAAAAAACACACTAAATTGGTAAGCTCTTCGTGTTTTCCAAGGCGCTTCATGGGGACCCTGTTCATCCAATGCTGCTCAAACTCGGGGCCAGGAACCAGTCGATCCCATGCGCCTTTGGTGGGAAAAGGCCCAGGAGCAATCGCATTCAACCGTATGCCCCGACCCGCCCATTCAACGGCCAAGCTTTGTGTCATGGCGAGCACACCTGCCTTTCCCATGGCAGAAGGTAACACAAATGCAGAACCTGTTTGGGCATAGGTTGTAATAATGCTTAAAACAGTTGCCGTATGTTTCAATTTAAGCCATCTTTGTCCGCAGGCGAGCGTCATATAAGCCGTTCCGTGAAGTACGATATTTAATACTGCATCCAGTGCGCGCGTCGATAGATCTTCCGAACGGGATAAAAAATTGCCCGCGGCACAATTAATCAAACCATCCAGAGGTTTTTTCTTAAACACCAGATTGAGACATTCTTCTATGCTCTCAGGTTTTCGGATATCACACACGACCGAATAAGCTTTAGGGCTACTTTGATGATTGATCTCATGAACGGTTTGGTCTAGTGTTTCTTGTGTACGCCCGCAAACCCAAATTTCCGCACCTAATCGGGCCAATTCTAAAGCCATAGACTTTCCAAGCCCAGAGCCTCCACCCGTAATGAGTATTTTTTTCCCAGAGACGATCTTTTGTTCAAATTGAATCATTGCACTTACTTTTACTACATTTATGTCTTATTTGCACTTTCCAAGATAATGCCCTTGATGAGCGGCTGCCAACAAACACTTCACATCATCAATCCATGTGTTAAACTTTGATGAGTGAGCCTGTCTTTTAAAAACAAAAATGCAACCCTATTCATACCACAGTCAAAAAGTGTTGACATCGCCTTTCAAGAAGTCACACACCTTGGAATCATGGCACATCCCGACGACCTTGAAATCGCAGCCTTTCATGGAATTCATCACTGCTATGAATCTAATAAAAATTTCTTTGGCGGTATCATATGCACAAATGGCTCTAAAAGTCCGCGATCAGGGGCCTATAAAAATATTTCCGATCAGGAGATGATCGAAATTCGACGAAAAGAACAACATGAGGCCGCAAAAATCGGACGATACGCATTTGTGGCTGAACTTGCCTACCAAAGCTCTCAAATCAAAAGCCCCACACAAACAAATTTAAGTTTAGATTTAAAAAATATTTTTTCATTGATATCACCCCAAATTGTTTATACACATAACCCATTCGATCGCCACCAAACACATCAAAGTGTTTTTCATCACACCCTTGGCGTGCTTCGTGCACTTCCTCACAAACAAAGGCCCAAAACCGTTTATGCTTGTGAAGTTTGGGGATCGCTCGATTGGCTTCCCAATGAATACAAAATCTATTTAGATGTTACACGCCCAGACGATCTCGCAGAAAAATTGCTCCGTACTTTTAAATCTCAAATCCATGGCGGCAAAGCTTATGACCAAGCTACGCTTGGACGAAGAAAGGCCAATGCAAGCTATTCAAGTTCACACACGCTTGATCAAGCCACTGATATCATACTGGCCCTAGACCTCAGTGCACTCATGGACCCCAAAGTCAAAATCAAGCCCTATCTACAAGAGATTTTAAAAACCTTTCTAAAATCTATGACTCTATAAAAACTTTTTTTTAATATCTATGAATGTGTTTTTTAAAAATATAAGGGACGGCGCTGTTGCAGCGTCGTTAGGTGCTTTCAAATTTATTTTTTACTTAAATAGATTGCACTTTGCTTATCTACTTCAGTTCGGTGCGTAAACCGATCAACCTGAAATCCTTCCTCTGACAAGAGGTCAAAAAGGTATTCTTTGTCGTATCGAACAACATGTAAAGGCCCT
>JAYRVV010000128.1:0-4721 GCA_041918415.1 Bdellovibrionota bacterium
GCACGATCGGTCGCCCACGGGACAAACATGAGGGAGCCATTGCAATGGCTCCCTCATGCATCTCAATCGCTTCTATCACCAATTGAAACTTCTTACCTATGACATACAACACACGACTGAATTATTTTAATACGTTAATCCTTGGCCCACGTTTTTTAGGAAACAATGATAGTCCAGTTAACTTTTCTAAGTTGCTAACAAAAACATCAGATCTGAGAGGTTGGCCGCTTTGTACGTGTCGTTCCAACCTCAACACATTGGTTATTTTATTAAACGCGGATATAACGCACAAGGAAAAAATCATCGAACTATTTAAACGATTAAACATTCAAGGCTGCTCAGAAGATGAATATTTCTCAATGTTTATTAACCTTGTAAAACCCATAGTAGAAAGTGCGTTGCCTTTTGAATTTCAGGATGAAGAATAAATTAAATTTGGGTCTATTTTACTTTTGCGTACACCCGTTTACCCACATTAATAATGTCACCCGATTTAAATTGAACAACGGCGTTGGCATCGGTTAAGGTTTTTGCGTCCTCAAGCGTGCTGCCTTTTTCAATTTTTCTCACCGCACTTTGTGAACACATCCGTTTGGCTTCAGTGGTAGAGGGTACCAATCCCACTTGTTTTAAATATTGAGCCAAAGATTGGTTTTGTTCGGGCGCACTCACCACAGGCATATCGGTGGGCAATTTTTTTTCACTAAATTGAGCTATAAAATCGTTGACTGTTTTTTGGGCGATGTCGTTGGAGTAAAATCGTTCAACCATTTCTTGGCCCAATTTTATTTTGGTGTCTCTGGGATGAGCCTTGCCCGCCTTTAAATCTTTTTTTAAATTTTCTAAATCAGGCGTAGAAATATCAGAGAGCAATTCATAATAGCGAAGCATCAGAGTGTCCGATAAACTCATGACTTTTCCAAACATGTCCTTGGGGCTTTCGCTGATGCCAATGGCGTTTTTAAGCGACTTGGACATTTTTTGTACACCATCCAAGCCTTCCAACAAGGGCATGGTGAGAACAACTTGCGGCTCCAGGCCGAATGCTTTTTGCAATTCGCGACCCACAAGTAAATTAAACTTCTGATCCGTCCCACCCAGTTCAACATCGGCCTTGAGCATAACCGAGTCATAGCCCTGAATTAAAGGATACATCAGCTCGCGAATCGTGATGGGCTCCTCGTTTTCAAAACGCTTGCTAAAGTCATCTCTCTCAAGGAGTCTGGCCAATGTGTAATGACTGGTCAGTTCAATAAATTTTGCGGTTGGCATATCTCCCATCCAACGGCTGTTAAAATCAACCACAGTTTTTTGTGGATCTAAGATTTTAAACACTTGCTCTTTGTAGGTCTTTGCATTTTCAACAACCTCTTGCTGACTTAAAGCCTTTCGTGTTTTTGATTTTCCACTTGGATCGCCAATCATTCCTGTAAAGTCGCCGATTAAAAACACCACGGTGTGACCGAAAGATTGAAATTGTTTCATTTTTTGAATTAAAACCGTGTGACCCAAGTGTAAATCCGGTGCCGAGGGATCAAAGCCCGCCTTCACAATCAATGGCTTGTTTTCTTTGTGTGAGCGGATCAGTTTATTTTTAAGCTCATCTTCTCGAATGATCTCTTGTGTGCCGCGTAAATACAAGCTTAACTGCTCGTCAATGTGCCTGGTGTTTTGGGTCCCAATGGTCATGTTTTTTGCAAGATAACACAGGCTTAAATTTAATGAAGAAAATTAAATTCGTGCCCATTTATTCAAAATCAGTTAATAATGATAACTTAGAGGTTAATAATTTTATCTTTTGGAGAGTTTATGAAGTATCTAAATCTACTGATTGGTCTGTTATTATTGTCGTGCAAACCCGGGTCAGGTGTTGTTGGTCAAAGTAAAGAACCACCACTTGTTTTGTCGGTTGGCCAAAAAACAGTGGCCATGGTTGAGGGAAAAGAAATCACAGAAGCCGATTTAATCGCAGGTCTTAAGGGACCATCCAAAGCC
Source organism: Bdellovibrionota bacterium (assembly GCA_041918415.1). Classification (GTDB taxonomy): domain Bacteria; phylum Bdellovibrionota_G; class JALEGL01; order JALEGL01; family JALEGL01; genus JAYRVV01. Next base: position 1,996 of record JAYRVV010000128.1, read on the forward strand.
GAATTTGTCAGAGCGAAATCCGAGTTTAATGCGGTTCAAAAACAAGCCTTGGATGATTTTTTGTTGGATCACTTGCTGGGTTTAGAAGCCTCCAAAAAGGGTAAAGAAAAAGACGCTTACGTTAAAAGCGTTGTGGATGAAAAAATCAAAAAAGTTAGCGATGCCGATGTGAAAAAGTTTTACGATGATTACTCAAAACAAGCTGGTGGCAAACTTCCTGCGCTTGAGCAAGTTAAGGGCCAGATTCAAAATAAACTTTCACAAGACAATTTGGTGCAACGAAAACAACAAGTGCTGGCTGGTTTGAAAAGCACTTACAAAGTCGCTTATGTAGAGTCAACGGTCAGGCTCGACGTTCAAACCGGTGATAATCCATTAAAAGGCAGCGCTCAAGCACCGATCACGGTCGTGGAATTTTCAGACTTTGAATGCCCTTATTGCAAACGAGGGGCTGACGTGATCAAAGAACTTGCTCAGAAATACAAGGGACGAGTAAAAATTTATTTTAGGGATTTTCCATTAAACTTTCATCCACGGGCCAAGGCTGCTTCAAATGCAGCCAGATGTGCCGGTGAGCAAGGCAAATTCTGGGAAATGCACGACTTGTTGTTTGCCAAACAAAAAGATGAAGGATCGTGGACCAAAGCCCCTTCACAGGGTGAAGATCCTGCGGCCGCAGCCAACAAAGTGTTCATTGACTATGCAAGTCAGCTCAAATTGGATAAAGCCAAATTTGAATCTTGTGTTAACAGCAATCAGTATGCTGCTCAAATTGAAACGGATATGCAAGCTGGCATGAGTCTTGGTGTAAATGGCACACCCGCATTTTTTGTCAACGGTATACCCATGAATCCTGGCGCAAGACCCATTGAAGAATTCAATGAAATCATCACTTCAGAATTGGCTAAGACAAGTCAAGGAGCGAGCCAGTCGGTATTGCCCTGATGGTGACTGTGGTTTTTAAGGATATAGCGTAACAAAAAAGGAGAGAGAAATGACCGAAACAAACTTAGACCACATAGAAATCCCTGAAGTGCTTCCACTTTTACCGGTTAAAGATGTGGTTTTGTTTCCATCGGTTATTTTACCTTTGTTTGTAGGTCGAGAGAGCTCGATTCAAGCCATAGAGTCGGCCTTGGCCAAAGATCGCTTGTTGTTTCTAGCTTCTCAGAAGGATTCTCAGGCAGAAGTGGTTACACCTGATGGGGTTTACGAAGTTGGTTGTGTGGGCATGATCATGCGCATGCATAAATTGCCTGTGCCAGATGGACGTATCAAAATATTGGTCCAAGGTGTGAAACGGGCGAAATCCATGGGTGTGGTCAGGGAACAACCCAATTATTTTGCAAGAATAAAACCCTTGGATGAAATTGCCGTGGGCTCAAGGCGAGTTGAACTTGAAGCCATGACCAGAACCGTCAAAGAAGTTCTTGAAAAGATTGTTTCGCACGGAAAGATTCTTTCACCAGAAATATTGATCGTATTGGATGATGTCAAAGATCCAGGGCGCTTGGCCGATTTGGTTGCTTCTTACTTGGGACTTCGAGTTGATGAGGCCCAGCCCGTGCTTGAGATGCTTGATCCGGCTGATCGGCTTCGTGCAGTGATGGATCACTTGAACAAAGAATTAGATATTCTTTCGGTGCAAGAAAAAATCCAGACTGAAGCGCGTGGTGAAATGAGTAAGATTCAGCGCGAGTATTATTTAAGAGAACAACTTCGCGCGATCAAAAGCGAGCTTGGCGACTCTGATCCAAAAGGTGAAGAAGTGCGTGAGCTTAGAGAAAAAATCGACTTGTCTAAAATGCCCAAAGAAGTCGAAGATGAAGCCATTAAACAGTTAAAGCGTTTGGAAGGCATGCATCCTGATGCAGCTGAGGCATCCATTGTACGAACCTATTTGGATTGGTTGACCGAACTGCCTTGGAGTAAATCTTCAAAAGACAATATTGATTTGGAGAAGGCCAAGCAAATCTTGGATGAAGATCATTTTGACTTGGAAAAAGTTAAAGAGCGCATATTGGAATTTTTAGGTGTGACCAAGCTAAAAAGAAAACTAAAAGGCCCAATTTTATGTTTTGCAGGTCCCCCGGGTGTGGGAAAAACATCGCTGGGTCGCTCCATTGCCAAAGCCATGGGACGTGAGTTTTGTAGAATTTCTTTGGGTGGCATGCGTGATGAAGCGGAAATCAGAGGTCACAGAAGAACCTACGTGGGAGCGATGCCGGGAAGAATTATTCAGGGTATTAAGCAAGCCGGCACCAAAAACCCAGTTTTTATTTTAGATGAGGTTGATAAACTCGGCGCTGATTTTAGGGGAGATCCATCGTCAGCATTGCTTGAAGTTTTAGACCCCGAGCAAAATTCAACTTTCCGTGACCATTATTTGAACCTGCCCTTTGATTTGTCCAATGTCATGTTCATTGCAACGGCCAATTTGATTGATCCCATTCCACCGGCTTTACGTGATCGAATGGAAATCATTTCTCTATCGGGCTACACACAGCATGAAAAGATTGAGATATGCAAACGTCACATTTTAGACAAGCAAATCAATGAGAATGGAATCACAGACAAGCAAATTCAGATCGAAGATGATGCGTTAAACTTGGTGATTGAACAATACACAAAAGAGGCCGGATTAAGAAATTTGGAAAGACTTGTAGCTTCTCTTTGCCGTAAGGTTGCCCGAAAAGTGGCCGAAGGTTTTAAAGGCCAGATTAAAA
>JAYRVV010000129.1:0-4499 GCA_041918415.1 Bdellovibrionota bacterium
TCAAAGCGATATAGATTCCACAAACCAGAATCGACCAAATTTTTTTGCTGAATGACACTGAAGGATAAATCATAGCCATGGGCAATGCATGGGCTGTACGCGATGATGAGCGCAGGTCCATCAAAGCTTGCAGCTTCACGAAAAGCTTGCAGTGTTTGCGAGTCTTTTGCGCCAAACGCAACTTTGGCCACATAAACATGACCATACGTCATGGCCATCATGCCCAAATCTTTTTTCGGTGTGTCTTTGCCCATACTTGCGAATTTGGCTGCAGCGCCCATGGGTGTGGCTTTGGATGCTTGACCACCGGTGTTTGAATACACTTCAGTGTCCAGCACTAAAATTTTTACGTTTCTATTGCCAGACATGATGTGATCCAACCCACCAAAGCCAATGTCATAGGCCCAGCCATCGCCGCCCACAATCCAAACCATTTTTTCAATCAAATGCTCTGACAGTGATCGCAATTCGTTTGCTTTAGGGTGATCAAGCTTTGTGAGTAAAGTGTTGAGTTGATCAACTGCTGTACGTTGGCGATGAATATCTTGTTCTGTTTTTTGTGTGTTGGATAAAATATCATCAACCATGCTTGAATCGAGTTTTGTTGAAAGTTCACGAAGCAATTGAACAGATCTGGCTTTGTGATGATCTAAAGACAATCGTATTCCGTACCCGAATTCGGCGTTGTCTTCAAACAGTGAGTTTGCCCAGGCTGGTCCGCGTCCCTGTGCATTGGTTGTGTAGGGAGTTGTTGGAAGATTGCCGCCGTAGATGGAAGAACAGCCCGTGGCGTTTGCAATGATGCATCGATCACCAAACAATTGTGTTAATAGTTTTATGTAAGGCGTTTCGCCACATCCTGCACACGCTCCTGAAAATTCAAACAAGGGCTGCAAAAATTGAGAATTTTTAACATCCATCTTTACTTTACTTCGATCCACTTCCGGCAGTTTTAAAAAGAAATCGAAATTCTCGATTTCATCATCGCGAATGGGTCTTTGCATGGCCATGTTGATGGCTTTGTGCTTTGGGTTTGATTTATCTTTGGCTGGACAAACCGCCACACACAGAGTGCACCCCGTGCAATCTTCAGGTGCCACCTGAATGGTGTAATTCATATTCTCAAACTCTTTGGCTTTATAGGCGGTGGTTTTAAAGGTCTTGGGTGCATTCATTGTGTGTTGTGGCTCATACACTTTGGCTCTGATGGCTGCATGCGGACAAACAAAGGCACATTTGTTGCACTGAATGCATACGGCTGTATCCCAAACAGGAATCGTAGTGGCGATGTTTCTTTTTTCCCACTGACTTGAGCCCACCGGCCATGTTCCGTCGACCGGAAATGCACTGACGGGTAATAAATCTCCAAGGTTTTGTGCAATCACGGCTTGTACACGTTCATAAAACGCGGGAAGTGATTTTTTATGTACAAGCGGTTTTTCATTTGAAAAATCTAAACTTGAGTAATCAATGCAGTGGAGATGATGAAGCGTTTGATCGACCGCTTGAAAGTTTTTTTCAATCACTTCCTGGCCACGCTTTGCATACGTTTTCTCAATGGCTTTTTTGATTTTTACAATGGCTTCGTTTTTTTCAAGTACACCTGAAATGGCAAAGAAGCAGGTTTGCATGATGGTGTTGATTCGTGTTCCAAGGCCTTGTGCTTTGGCCACTTGATAGGCATCGATAACAAAAAATTTTAGATGTTTGTCCTTGATTTGTTTTTGTGTTTTTGCAGGTAAATGGTTCCAAACTTGATCTTGTGGGTAAGGGGCGTTAAGAAGAAACACCGCACCTTCACAAGCCAGTTCCAAGACATCCATCTGATCTAAAAATTGAAATTGATGGCAGGCAATAAAGTTGGCCGATTGAATTTTATAAGACGATAAAATGGGTTTGGGACCAAAGCGTAGGTGTGAAATGGTCATGGCCCCAGATTTTTTTGAATCGTATACAAAATACCCTTGAGCATAAAAGGGAGTCTCTTCGCCAATGATTTTGATTGAGTTTTTATTGGCACCAACCGTGCCATCTGCGCCCAGACCATAAAAAACAGCTCGTGTTGTGTCATTTGATTCCAAATGAAATTCAGGGTCAAATTTTAATGACATGTGAGTGACATCATCTTCAATGCCAATCGTGAAATGATTTTTTGGCTGTTTCATGCCAAGTTCTTCGTAAATGGCTTTGACCATTGAAGGATTAAACTCTTTTGAACTTAAACCATATCGACCTCCAATGATTTTGGGCATGATTTTTATTGATCCTGACATGTAAGATTCCATCATTGAGTTAACCACATCCAAATACAAGGGTTCACCGCTTGATCCAGGTTCTTTGCATCGATCCAGTACAGCCATGGCTTTTATGTTTTTGGGTAGAGCACTTAAAAAATGCTTCATGCTCCATGGCCGATAGAGTCTGACTTTTAACAATCCAACACGATGGCCATTTTGGTTTAGCCAGTGCACAGTTTCCTTAGTGGCCAAAGATCCAGAGCCCATCATGACAATGACAGATTGAGCATCTGGATGACCCACGTAATCAAACAGTTGATAATTGCGTGTAGTCTTTGCTGAAAAATCACGCATAACATCCAACACAATGTCTGGGCAGGCATTGTAAAAAGAATTACAGGCTTCGCGTGATTGAAAAAACACATCGGGGTTTTGGGTGGTTCCTCTGATCACTGGTTTGTCTGGGTTTAAAGCCCTTTGTTTGTGTTTCATTGCAGATTCATGATCAAAAAATTGATTGAGTGTCTCATCGCTTAAAGTGCTGATTTTTCCGATTTCATGGGAAGTACGAAATCCATCAAAAAAGTGCATGAAAGGAATGCGCGATTTTAAGGTGGCCACATGCGAAATGGCTGCAAAATCCTGTGCTTCTTGGGGAGAGTTTGAGCAAAGCATGGCAAAACCTGTTTGTCTTGCGCTCATCGCGTCGCTGTGATCACCAAAAATAGACAAAGCATGTGTCGCGATGGTTCTTGCCGCAACATGTAATACAAATGGTGTTAGTTCTCCTGCGATTTTATACATGTTAGGAATCATCAATAGAAGACCCTGAGAGGCACTGAAAGTTGTACAAAGGGCTCCTGCTTGCAAAGCGCCGTGCACCGCACCTGCGACGCCCGCTTCGGATTGCATTTGGACCACATCGACGATGGAGCCAAAAATATTTTTTTGTTGATGGGCCATCCACTCATCAGCCCATTCACCCATACTGGAAGATGGCGTGATGGGGTAGATAGCGATGACATCGTTTAATCGGTAAGCAACGCTTGCAACGGCCTCATTGGCATCCAACATACTTATGGCTTGTAAAGGTATATTCATGGCATCAAACTTCTATACACTCAGGGCAAGTTGTCAAATGATCTACGTCATGGAATAAAATGCTTTATTTTGGTTAGGGCAAGCACAATCGTTTGCTTCAAGAAGGTGTCAAGAGCGCATGTACTCAAATGTTTTCACTGGCCTTAGTGCGTGTGCTTATGTATTTTTCCTCTGTGAAGGTCAAAAGTGCTGAACAAAAAATATTTTTATTATGAATGCCAAAAAAATGCACACACAAGACGCGTCGTTTGTTTTAGATCCCAACGATATAAAGGGTTTGCAAACTTACTTGCACCAAATGAAATGGATTGAACCAGATGAACAGGTTCTAATGGCTTGTACTGCAGGTGAGGGCAATATGAATTGCACGCTCCAAGTCAAAACAAACAAGCGACGTTTTGTATTAAAACAAGCCCGGTCTTTTGTGTTTAAATATCCCCAGATTCAAGCACCGCGTGACCGTGCTCAAGTTGAAGCACAATTTTATGATTGTGTTTCAATACATTCACAAGTGTCAGCGTTGATGCCTAAATGGCTTCATTTTGATTCAATAAACTCAATCAATGCGTTTGAGTATTTAGAAGGTGCCAGTGATTTTACAAAAATATATCAGGGTGAGCGTATGGAAGTGTGTGACTTGATGAGCCTCGTTCACTATTTAAAAGAACTACATCAAATTGTTCCATCCTTTGAAAGGCACGAATTGCTGATGAAGAATCATGCCATGCGTAGGCTTAATCACGAGCACATCTTTGTGATTCCCTTTACGCTTGAGCAGATTGAAAAAATAGATGTTCTTTATCCAGGCTTAAAAACGCAAGCGATGACACTGATCGAAGACCAAAGATTTCGCGAAAACATCACGGAGCTTGGCAATCGATATCTTAAGCAGGGAAGTACCTTAATACACGGTGATTTTTATCCTGGCAGTTGGCTTTCGACGAAAAGTGGTATAAAGATTATTGATCCAGAATTTGCATTTATGGGTTTTGCGGAGTTTGATTTTGGTGTGATGATGGCACATCTTTTATTCTCAAGTCATGATGAGCGCGTGATATCAAGCGTTTTTGCAAACCATCTGTATAAAGTTAAAATAGATCAAATTCTTGTATTACAATATTGCGGTGTTGAAATCCTAAGAAGACTGCTTGGCGTGGCTCA